>NZ_JAZDXA010000007.1:0-184574 GCF_040170545.1 Sphingobium sp. MK2 | reverse complement strand
GATGGATTGCTTCGCTGCGCTCGCAATGACGATTTACGAAGGAGTCCCCGCCCCTATCTGAGCTTAGCGATGTTCAGTCCGTCTTCCTTGGCACGGGCCTTGGTCGATTCCTCGGTGCGCGTCAGCGCCTTGGCGATGGCTTTGAGGCCCATCCCCTTCTTGGCCAGCGTGTGCAGCTTCTGAATTTCGTCCTGCGTCCAGGGCTGCCGGTGCCGTTCGAATTTCTCGCCCGCCATCGCCCTTAATCCGCGAAAGGATCGCGCACGAGGATGGTATCCTCGCGCTCAGGACTGGTGGAGACGAGCGTAACCGGGCAACCGATCAGCTCTTCGATGCGGCGGATATATTTGATCGCCTGCGCGGGCAATTCGGCCCAACTGCGCGCGCCCGCCGTGGTGTCGTGCCAGCCTTCGATGCTTTCGTAGATCGGCTCCGCCTTGGCCTGGTCCTGCGCATGGGCGGGCAGATAGTCGAACGTCTGCTCGCCAATCTTGTAGCCGACGCAGATTTGCAGCGTGTCGAACCCGTCCAGCACATCGAGCTTGGTCAGTGCGATGCCGGTGACACCCGAAACTGCGACCGACTGGCGCACCAGCACGGCGTCGAACCAGCCGCAGCGGCGCTTGCGTCCGGTGACGGTGCCAAATTCATGGCCGCGCTCACCCAGCCGCTGGCCGGTGGCATCGTCCAGTTCGGTCGGGAACGGGCCGGAACCGACGCGCGTGGTATAGGCCTTGACGATGCCCAGCACGAAGCCCGCCGCATTGGGACCAAGGCCCGTACCGCTCGCCGCCGTGCCCGCCACCGTGTTGGACGAGGTGACGAAGGGATAGGTGCCATGGTCGATGTCGAGCAACGTGCCCTGCGCCCCTTCGAACAGGATGCGCTTGCCCGCCGCCTTGGCGCGGTTGAGCGTCAGCCAGACGGGCTTGACGAAGGGCAGGATGAAGCCGGCAATTTCGGTCAGTTCCGCCATCAGTGCGGCGCGGTCGATCGGCGGTTCGCCAAAACCGGCGCGCAGCGCGTCATGATGGGCGGTCAGGCGATCAAGCTGCGGGCCAAGATCGTCGAGATGCGCGAGGTCGCATACACGGATGGCGCGGCGGCCGACCTTGTCTTCATAGGCAGGACCAATGCCGCGCCGGGTGGTGCCGATCTTGCCTGCACCGCTGGCATCTTCGCGCAGACCGTCGAGGTCGCGGTGGAAGGGCAGGATCAGCGGGCAGGTTTCGGCGATCTGAAGATTGTCGGGCATGATGGCCACGCCCTGCGCCGACAATTTCGCGACTTCATCGCGGAAATGCCAGGGGTCGAGTACCACGCCGTTACCGATGACGCTGAGCGTGCCGCGCACGATACCCGACGGCAGCAGCGAGAGTTTATAGACCTTTTCGCCGACGACGAGCGTGTGGCCCGCATTATGACCGCCCTGGAAGCGGGCGACAACATCGGCGCGCTCCGACAGCCAGTCGACGATCTTGCCCTTGCCCTCGTCACCCCATTGGGCGCCGATCACGGTTACATTTGCCATGGATACAGATCTCCGCCCGCCGCGCGGACCGGCCATGCCCTTCGACGGGACTCGGCATGCCGGTGGGATCGATTGGGCGCCCGACAGAATTATGGGCCACCCTATGCGGTCGCGGGTTAGCGGCGCGGGGCGGGCGCGTCAAGGCAACATAAAAAAGCTCAAAGTTCGCATGTTCAATTTATGTTCATTTAATGTTCTTTATTGACATCACGACGATATAATTGCAGCCGTGCGATTCGAATATGGAGGATACGATGGCTACAGCTAGCGACGTTGCGCGCTATATCTTAGATAGGCTGGCACCCGATCTTTCTGGCGATCATGTGACTGCGTGGAAGCTTCAAAAGCTCGTATACTACTCACAAGCTTGGTCCCTTGTTTGGGATGAAGCGCCCCTGTTCAATGACGAAATTCAAGCTTGGGCAAACGGGCCAGTTACGCCAGCATTGTACCAGCAGCATAAGGGTCGATTTAGACTTTGTGCTAAGGATATTGCCGGCAACCCACAAAATCTATCGCAAGAGCAGTGCGATACGATTGACAGTGTCCTGAGTTTTTACGGAAGCAAGACTTCACAATGGCTTAGCGACCTGACTCACACTGAAGCGCCATGGAAGGAAGCCAGGAGTGGTGTTCCTGAAGGCGCACGATCACAAAATATAATTACACACGAGGCAATGGCAGCATATTACGAAAGCCTCTGATCAGTGGCCAAGAAGGGTAATAAAACCCCCAAATCTGCCTATCTTCCTATTACTGGCAAGCAAGCGAGAGCAGGATCGGGCGCGGACCTTGTTCCGGCAATGTCCTTTCGTTGGTCACTTGATCGCTTTGATTGGCTAGGGCCATTTTCGTGCAAAGAAATGACTCCACAAGTATTTTCGTCAACTATTATTAGTCATCTACAAGCCTTCGACGCAATGACTTGGAACGAGATAGATGGCCCTACAGGCAGTCATTTTGTTTCGGTATCGGATTTGATAAAACCAGCCCGCAAACGATTAGTCGAAATTGGCATGGAGGACACTGACCAGCTCTTTTCTCTACGCTGCGGCGGTAAACCAAGAATCTGGGGCATAAGAGAAATAGCTGTTTTGCGGGTACTTTGGTGGGATCCAGAGCACGAAATATGTCCTTCGACCAAAAAACATACTTAACTCGATCGATAGCGCTTAGAAGGCGCGAAGCTCCGCGCCGTCGAGCCAGTGCGAACAGCGCAGCTTCGCACCATCCTCATCCCCGACCAGCGCCGCGACGGTGTGCCAGCCTTCGCCGCGCAGTTCGGCGGCGCGGGTCACGTCGGCACCCAGCGGCAGGAACAGGCGCTTGGGCGTTTCGCCGCCAAAGCCCGCGTCGATCAGCGGATCGGGATAGAGCGAGAAGCCCATGGCCGGTTCGTCCTGCCCGTTGGCGTGGCAGATCGCATAGCTGCCACCCCGGCCGATTTCGCCGATGAAACCTTCGGCGAAGATAGAAAAGCCGAACCAGTTCTGATATTCAAAGCCGTGGCGTTCGGTCGGGTCGAGCGTCAGCGTGATGTCCCAGCCGATCGGTTTCGCGATGGCGCGAAGGCCCGCGATGCGGCTGTCGATCGCGCCGCCCAGGCTGGCGTTGAAGGCTTCCAGGCGCTCCATCGCGGCGTGGAAGGGGCCGGTCGCTTCTATGAGGGGAAGATAGGCGGCGGCTTGTGGGCCGAGCGCGACCAGCGCGCCCGCATCCTTGGCGTCGAGTTCGGTACGCACCGCCTCCAGCTCGCCCGCCGCCAGCGGCAGCGGCCCGGCGGCCAGCATGTCGATGAGGTCCGGCAGGGTGAAGTCGATGGTGAGGCCGGTGACGCCCGCCGCCTGCAAGGCTTCGATCGCGACATTGACGATTTCGACCGCGGCGGCGACGCTGTCCGTGCCGATCAGTTCAGCGCCGACCTGCAATTTCTCGCGCTCCGGACGCAACTGGTTGGCCTTGAGGCGGATGACCGGCCCGGCATAGGAGAGGCGCAAGGGACGCGGCGCGGCGGCAAGGCGCGTGGCGGCGATGCGGCCGACCTGTGCTGTCATGTCCGGGCGGAGCGCCAGACTGCGCTGCGACACGGGATCGACGGCGCGGACCAGATCCTGCGCGCGCATGGATTTTAGACGCTGGGTGAGCGTATCTTCAAACTCTGCCAGCGGAGGCATGACCCGCTCATAGCCATGGGTCGCCACCGTATCGAGCACGCGCCGCGCGAGGCGGGCGGAAGCTTCGGCCTGGGGCGGCAGGCGGTCGGATAATCCTTCGGGAAGAAGGCCGGGCGGGATCATGGGGGACGTCATGGTCATGGCCTTTGCTCCCTCTCCCCTGGGGGAGAGGGTTGGGGAGAGGGGGACACGCGCAACGCCTGCGCAATCACGCTTAGAACACCCTCGATATTGTGCATGACATCGGGATTGGCAAAACGGATCACAGTATAGCCCAGCGATTCCAGAAACTCGGTTCGTCGGGCGTCATAGCGATCTTTGGCGGAATGTGTATCCCCATCCACTTCGATGATGAGGCGCGCGGCCTTTGAGGCGAAATCGACGATATAGGGGGCGATAATCGTCTGGCGCGTGAATTGCTGATTTTCGAAGCGGTTGGCACGCAGGGCGAGCCATAGCTTTTGTTCGGCGGGGGTGGGGTTGGCGCGCATATGTTTGGCGCGCTGCTTTAGTGTGGGATCTAGCCGCACCGTTGCTCCCCCTCTCCCAACCCTCTCCCCGGAGGGGAGAGGGCTTTAAGGCTTCACGCAAAGCGCAGCAGCTTGACCTGCTTCACGCCGGTCAGGTTGCAGATTTCCCAGCGCAGCGGTTCAGTGACGGTGCCGTCGACCGAGAGCAACAGCACAGCTTCACCACCCTGGTTGCGACGGCCAAGGTGGAAGGTGCCGACATTGACGTTGGCCTCGCCCAGCGTCGAACCCAGACGGCCGATGAAGCCGGGCGCGTCCTGGTTGACGATGTAGAGCATGGTGCCGTCGAGATCGGCTTCCACCTTGATGCCGAACAGTTCGACAAGCCGGGGCGAGGCGTGGCCGAACAGCGTGCCTGCAACCGAGCGCTCGCCATTTTCGGTGGTAACGGTGACGCGCACCAGCGTTTGATAATCGCCTTCGCGGTCATGGCGCACTTCGCGCACGTCGAGGCCGCGTTCCTTGGCGAGGAAGGGCGCGTTGACCATGTTCACCGTGTCCGAATAGACGCGCATCAGGCCCGCTAGAACCGCCGCGGTGATCGGCTTTTGGTTGAGTTCGGCGGCATGGCCTTCGACCTCTACGGCAACGCCGGTGATCTGGTCGCCTTCAAGCTGGCCGACCAGGCTGCCCAGCTTTTCCGCGATCGCCATATAGGGTTTGAGCTTGGGGGCTTCTTCGGCCGACAGCGACGGCACGTTCAGCGCATTGGTGATGCCGCCGTCGAGCAGATAGTCGCTCAACTGGTCGGCGACTTGCAGCGCGACATTGACCTGCGCTTCGTCGGTCGATGCGCCCAGATGCGGGGTGCAGATGAAGTTCGGCGTGCCGAACAAAGGCGAATCCTTGGCCGGTTCGGTTTGGAACACGTCGAGCGCGGCGCCTGCGACCTGGCCCGAATCAAGCGCATCCTTGAGCGCGGCTTCGTCGATCAGGCCGCCGCGCGCGCAGTTGATGATGCGCACGCCCTTCTTGGTCTTGGCGAGATTTTCGCGGCTCAGGATATTGCGGGTCTGGTCGGTCAGCGGCGTGTGCAGCGTGATGAAGTCCGCCTTGGCGAGCAGCGTGTCGAGATCGGCCTTTTCCACGCCCATTTCGATGGCGCGTTCGGGCGTCAGGAAGGGATCGAAGGCGACGACCTTCATCTTGAGGCCGAGCGCGCGGCTGGCGACGATCGAGCCGATATTGCCCGCGCCGATCAGGCCCAGCGTCTTGCCGGTGACTTCCACGCCCATGAAGCCGTTTTTGGGCCACAGGCCTTGCTGGGTCTGGGCATTGGCTTCGGGCAATTGGCGGGCGAGTGCGAACATCAGCGCAATGGCATGTTCGGCGGTGGTGATCGAATTGCCGAACGGCGTGTTCATGACGATCACGCCCTTGGCGCTGGCATAGGGGATGTCGACATTATCGACGCCGATGCCGGCGCGGCCGATGACCTTGAGGTTGGTGGCGGCGTCGAGGATCGCCTTGGTCACCTTGGTCGAGCTGCGGATGGCGAGGCCGTCATAGTCGCCGATGATCGCGATCAGTTCTTCGGGCGTCTTGCCGGTGATTTCATCGACTTCCACGCCACGTTCGCGGAAAATCGCGGCGGCGCGGGGGTCCATCTTGTCGGAGATTAGGACTTTGGGCATGGATATGATCCTTAATATTACACCGTTCGGGCTGAGCCTGTCGAAGCCCTGCCCTTCTTGAAACGGTCGAAAGAAGTGCGGCCCTTCGACAAGCTCAGGGCGAACGGATGTTGGGAGTTCAGGCAGCCTTCACGGTCGCGTAGGCCCAGTCGAGCCACGGACCCAGCGCTTCGATATCCGCCGTTTCCACGGTCGCACCACACCAGATGCGCAGGCCTGCCGGGGCATCGCGATAGCCTGCAATGTCATAGGCTGCGCCTTCCTTTTCGAGGAGGGCGGCGAAGGCCTTGATGAAGGCCTCGTCGGCACCTGCGACGGTCAGGCAGACGCTGGTCTTCGAGCGCGTCGCTTCATCAAGCGCGAGATGGCCGAGCCAGTCGCGTTCGGCGACGATCTTGCCCAGCGCCGCGGCATTGGCGTCGGACCGTGCAAGCAGACCTTCCAGGCCGCCCAACGACTTGCCCCATTCCAGCGCGAAGATCGCGTCTTCGACCGCCAGCATGGAGGGGGTGTTGATCGTCTCGCCCTTGAAAATGCCCTCAGCCAGCTTGCCCTTGGCCATCAGGCGGAAGACTTTGGGCAGGGGCCAGGCAGGCGTGTGGGTTTCGAGCCGTTCGACCGCGCGAGGGCCGAGGATCAGCACGCCATGGCCGCCCTCGCCGCCCAGCACCTTCTGCCAGGAGAAGGTGGCGACGTCGATCTTGGCCCAGTCGATGTCATAGGCGAACACGGCGCTGGTCGCGTCGGCGAAGGTCAGCCCTTCGCGGTCAGCGGGAATCCAGTCGGCATTGGGCACGCGCACGCCAGATGTGGTGCCGTTCCAGGTGAACAGCACGTCATGGGCGAAGTTCACACCGTTCAGATCGGGCAACTGGCCATAGTCGGCGCGGATGATGGTGGGGTCGAGCTTCAACTGCTTGGCGGCATCGGTCACCCAGCCTTCGCCGAAGCTTTCCCAGGCAAGCGTGGTGACGGGGCGCGCGCCCAGCATCGTCCACATGGCCATTTCAAAAGCGCCCGTGTCGGAACCGGGCACGATGCCGATGCGGTAGGTGTCGGGCAGGCCGAGCAATTCGCGCATCAGGTCGATGCAATAAGCAAGGCGGGTCTTGCCGATCTTGGCGCGGTGCGAGCGACCGAGCGACTCGGTTGCCAGTTTGTCCGCGCTCCAGCCGGGTGGCTTGGCGCAGGGACCGGAAGAGAAGAAGGGGCGGGCCGGACGGGTGGCGGGCTTTTGCGCACGCGCAATGGTGGCGTCAACGGCAGTCAAATCAGTCATGTAGCGTCTCCTTACAGAGAGCAGCGCGGCGTTGGGACCGCGTGGCCCGTCGATCGCCCTAGAGATTTCGGCAGGCCTGTCAAGGATGTTGCGAAAACGGGACGAGCTGATCGCGGCGTTAACTATCGTAAAGATTCGGGCTGCTACAGTGGCGACTCATGACAGAGCGGGCGACATATATGACCCTATTGCGCAACATGGTCCTGGCCATGTTCATGGCAACGATGCTGAGCGCGTGCGGTGGCAATCTGGTCCCACGCGGCCGGGTAGCCAGCGTGTCCAAACCCGTGCGCCCGGCCCCCGTGCCAACGATGGAAACGCGCCAATGTTTTGCAAAACTCCAATCGCAGGATGTGGCTTTCACGCCCCTGCCCGACCGCACCTTTGGCGGCGGATGCAGCGCGCTGAACAGCGTCAAGCTGCTCGACATCGGTGTGCCTGCCACCAATTTGGGGGCGATGACCTGCCCCTTGGCGGCCAATTTCGCCGCCTGGGCGCGCTATGGCGTGCAACCGGCCGCGCGCAGCATATTGGGGGCGGAAATCGTGCGGATCGAAACCTTTGGCACCTATAATTGCCGCCCCATTGCGGGCAGCGGCAAATTGTCCGAACATGCGCATAGCAATGCGATCGACATCGCCGCCTTCGTGCTGGCCGATGGCCGCAAGATTTCGGTGCAGCAGGGCTGGCAGGGCGACCGGGATACGCGGCAATTCCTCAAAACCGTGCATGCCAGCGCGTGCAAGCGGTTCAATACGGTGCTCAGCCCCGATTATAATGCGGCGCATCACGACCATTTTCATTTCGACATGGGTGGACGCGGCGGCTTTTGCCGCTGAGCGTAAAAAGGACATGCGGCGGCTTTTGCCGGTAATCCGTCTTGGCAATGTCATCTCCACTCCTTAAGTCGTGGGGATGACTAAGAAAGAGATTGAAGAACGTAAATTTCGTCCGGCCCGTGAAGAGGCCGACGATGCCGCCAAGCAGGCCGGCACCCCGCAAACCCAAAGCGCCGCCTATCGCCTCGCCTTTCAGGATACCGAATTCCTGTTGCGCGAAGATTTGCGCCCGGTGCGGTTCCAGTTGGAATTGTTGAAGCCCCAACTGCTGATGGACGAAGCGCGGATCGAATCGACCTTCGTCTTCTACGGTTCGGCGCGGATTCCCGAACCCGAACAGGCGCAGGCGCGGATCGGCGCGGCGACCACGCCGCAGCAGAGGAAGATCGCGGAAAATCTGGCAGCCAAGGCGCGCTATTATGAAGAAGCCCGCGCTTTGGCGCGAATCGCGGCGCAATATCCGGTGAATGAAGCGGGCTGTCGCCATTTCGTGGTCTGTTCGGGTGGTGGCCCCTCGATCATGGAGGCCGCCAATCGCGGTGCGACCGATGTTGGCCAGACGACGATCGGCATGAATATCGTCCTGCCACATGAACAGGCACCCAATCGGTTCGTCACCCCGGAACTCAGCTTCCAGTTCCATTATTTCGCCCTGCGCAAGATGCATTTCCTGCTGCGGGCGCGCGCGCTTGCCGTCTTCCCCGGCGGGTTTGGCACGTTCGACGAGATGTTCGAGCTGCTCACGCTGATCCAGACCGGCAAGATGAAGCCCATTCCCATCCTGCTGTTCGGGAAGGATTTCTGGAACCGGGTCGTGGATTTCGAGGCGCTGGCCGATGAAGGCGTGATCTCCCATGCCGACCTCGACCTGCTGACCTGGGTCGAGACGGCGGAGGATGCGTGGCAGGCCGTGCAGGCCTTTTACGAGGATAGCGAACCGCCGGCTTGTTGATCGTCCAGCCCCTTGCCCTCTTTCCCGCACCGGATTAGGGCGCGGCCATGATTGGCGCGCTGGATCATGTCGACACTTGGATCTTCGATCTGGACAATACGCTTTATCCGGCGAAGGCGGACCTGTTCGCGCTGATCGACGTGAAGATGGGCGAGTTCATCCAGGGCTTGCTGGGATGCGACCAGCATGTCGCCCGCGAAACGCAGAAGCGCTATTTCATGGAGCATGGCACGACGCTGTCGGGGCTGATGCATCATCACGGCATCGAACCGCATGATTTCCTCGACTATGTGCATGATATTTCGATGGACCGGCTGGAGGTCGATGCCGATCTCAACGCGCATATCGCCGCATTGCCGGGCCGTCGGCTGATCTTCACCAATGGTGACGCAACCTATGCGGGGCGGGTGCTGGACAAGCTCGGCCTGGGCGACACCTTCGAGCTGATCCACGACATTCACGCCTGCCAATATATCCCCAAGCCCGATCCGTCGGGCTATGCCGAACTGTGCCGGGTCCATGCCATCGACCCGACCCGCGCCGCCTTTTTCGAGGATATGGCGCGCAATCTGGCGCCCGCCAAGGCGATCGGCATGGCGACCATCTGGGTCAATAACGGGTCCGAAGCGGGCAATCACGATCATCATCCCGATTTCATCGATTTCGAAACCGACCATCTGAGGCCGTTTCTGGCCAGCATCCTTGGGGAAACCGCATGACCGACCTTATCGCCACGATCGACGCCGCCTGGGACGACCGGGCCAATGTCAGCCTTTCGACGCAGGGCGCGATCCGCAATGCCGTCAATGAAGCACTGGCCCTGCTCGACAGTGGCAAGGGCCGAGTCGCCGAACCGACGGCGGACGGCTGGCAGGTCAATCAGTGGCTCAAGAAGGCCGTGCTGCTGTCGTTTCGTCTGAACGACAATGTACTGATCGAAAATGGTCCGGGCGGCGGTTTCTGGTGGGACAAGGTGCCGAGCAAATTTGCTGGTTGGGGCGAGGCGGAGTTCCGCGCCGCCGGTTTCCGCGCGGTGCCGGGTGCCTTCGCGCGGGCGGGCGCGCATATCGCCAAGAATGCGATCCTGATGCCCAGCTTCGTCAATATCGGCGCATTCGTCGATGAAGGCACGATGGTCGACGCCTGGGTGACGGTGGGCAGTTGCGCGCAGATCGGCAAAAATGTCCATCTGTCGGGCGGCGTGGGCATTGGTGGCGTGCTGGAGCCGTTGCAGGCCGATCCCGTCATCATCGAAGACGACTGCTTCATCGGCGCGCGGTCCGAAGTGGTCGAAGGCGTCCGCATCGGCAAGGGATCGGTGCTGTCGATGGGCGTATTCATCGGCCAGTCGACCAAGATCATCGACCGCACCACTGGCGAAATCTTCATGGGGCAAGTACCGCCCTATTCGGTGATCGTCCCCGGCAGCCTGCCCGGCAAGCCCCTGCCCGACGGCACGCCTGGCCCCAGCCTCTATTGCGCGGTGATCGTCAAGCGGGTGGACGCGCAGACCCGGTCCAAGACGGGCATCAACGACCTGCTGCGCGACTGATTCTGACGGGTCGGCGTTCGTTACCGGGGTGCCGACCCGCCCGCCGCCGCTCAGTAACCAGCCTCGATCGCCAGCCGGATCGCTTCCGCCCCGGTGCGCACGCCCAGCGCCTTGAGCATGGCGGCGCGGTGCATCTTCACCGTGCGCTCCGTCAGGCCCATGTCCCAGGCAATCTGCTTGTTAAGCTTGCCCGCCGTCATCGCCACCAGCACGTCCCGCTGGCGCGCGGTCAGTGCGTCGATCCGCAGCCGCGCTTCTGCGGATCGCTTCGCCGCCTGCCCATCCGGTTCGCCCACCGCCATCTGCGATCCGAGAAAATATTCGACCTCGCCATCGTCGCCAAAGATCGGCGCGACCATCACCGCGTTGCGGAACGGCGTGCCGTCCTTGCGATAATTCCACAATTCCACGATTGCCGGACGTTTCTCGCGAACGGCCTGGCGCAATTCGTCGGTTCGTTCCGCTTCGGTCGCCGGCCCTTTGAGGAAGCGACAATTATGCCCGATAATCTCGTCGCGACTATAGCCGGTCAGCGTCATGAAGGCTGCATTGCAATCGATGATCGGATTGTCGGGCAGGCGCGGATCGCTGATCACGGCGGGGATCGCACTGCTGGCAATCATTTCGGAAAGAGGCATGGACAAACGCACTCGCATCGAGGGGAGCGGGCTACAGAGAATGAACCGCACCCTTTGGTGCATATTGCCCCATATGGAATGGTTTCTGCAAGGGCGGGGCGAGAGGGATGACGGAATTTCCCAGTCCTGTTAGGGGATTCCGCCACGATCCACGCTCTTGCGCGCGACGGCAACGCCATCCCTATGGTGCCGCCCGCATTTTTCCGCTGTCCTACATATAACCATATGGGATAAATGATTCGCCTCTTACCATGAGGAGGCGGATATGGACGTTGCGGACCTGATCGACGAAGTCATTGCGCGCGAGGGTGGCTATAGCAACCATCCGGCCGATCGCGGTGGGCCGACCCATTGGGGCATTAGCCAAGCCGTAGCGCGGGCCAATGGTTATGCCGGGCCAATGCAAGCGCTTCCCCGCGCGCAGGCGGTGGCGATCTATCGACGGCTGTATTGGGACCAGCCTGGCTATGGCTTTGTCGCCGAACTGGCGCCCGCCATCGCCGCCGAACTGTTTGATACGGCGGTTAATATGGGCGTTTCGACAGCCACCGGCTTTTTGCAACGCGCGCTCAACGCGCTCAATCGCAACCAGCAGGATTATCCCGACCTCAAGCTTGACCGGGTGATTGGCGCGCGCACCCTTGGTGCCTTGCGCGCCTTCCGCGCTCTGCGTGGGGCAGCGGGAGAGCGCGTCTTGTTCAAGGCGATCGACGCGATGCAGGGCGAACGCTATATCGCGCTCGCCGAAAGCCGCCCCGCCAATGAAGCTTTTCTCTATGGCTGGCTCGCCAACCGTATCGGTTAAGGAGGGGCGTATGACGCAAACAAGCGAGGCGGCCGACGCGGCTGATCCCTGGACGCGGCGGGCGCGGCCGACCTTCCTCTATGTCATCTACGCGCTGCTACTTTGGTCGGTGCCGATGGGACTGGTGGCAGGCTGGCGACCAGCAGTAGCCAGCGCGATCATCAACGGGATGCGCGCCTATTTCAACGCCCTGCCCGAACCGCTTTATGCGCTCTTTGGCACGGGCTATCTCGGCTACACCGCCGCGCGCGCCTGGGGGAAAGCGAAGGGCGTTGAGCGATAGACATGAGAGGGGCCGCCGAACGCAAGGTTCGACGGCCCATCATTGACATGGTCAGCGGCCGAAAGTGCCGCCCAGGGGAAATGTTTGTCGCGCTATCCTGCCTGTATGGGGATGGCCTGCCTGTTGGCGCTTAAAATCCCGTTGCAGGGAGGATCGACGGCACGGCGTCGCTCAGCGGCGCATTTCCCGAATGGACTTGACCGACCCCATTGCTGAACCATGAGACATCGGATCACCTCCTTTCGCTATGTTGAAGCCCGCGTGGCCTGCTTCAGGCATCTGCCCTTGGCCCGTCCACAAGGCGAATGTGAATCAGGTGGGGAGGATGATCAAGGCTTGAAAAATTTTATTTTCGAATCATACTTCTTCGTCCGCGCTTTTGGCGAGTGCGTCGAAATCCCCTAGCCCCGGCAATCCTCGATCACCCGCGCGACTTCCGCCCAGGCAGGCAGGATCAGCGGGGCGAGCCCTTGCACCTCCACTGCGAACTTGCCCCGGCTATAGGCGATCTGGTCCAGCGTGACGTCCGACGCGGCGCGGATGGCCTGGACCTGCGGTTGCGGCGCGGCAATGCTGGTGGTCGGCCACAGGACAGCGCCATAGCTCGTGCGCAGCGTCATTGCTCCCTGCCCGGTTCCCATGCGCATTATGACGATCCGGCTCGTCGCCCGGTCGCAGCGGAAGGCGAGCTGCGGAGTGGTCGCAGCGGGGCCGAATGACGCGACCGATCCGGTCGGTTCTGTCCGGTAGGTCCAGTTGCCGGGTGTCGTCGGGCGATTATGCCATTCGGTGGTCACGGGCGCGGGGCTGGCGGGCGCGATCGGCGGCGCAGACGGAGCCGGTCGTGGCGCTGGCGTTGGCGCTGGAGCGGGTGCGCGCTGCGCGGGGCCGACACAGGAGCCGAGCAGGATCAGCAGGGGCGAGAGGGCGGCAAAGGAAGGAATGAAGCGCATCACCAACCCATGCCGGAGCCGGGCGGGCGGCTCAAGGCGAAAAGGTCCAAGTGACGCTTAGCGCCGCCAGCGCGCCCAGATGGCGGTAGGCAACAGCAGTCCGCGTGCTTCCTCGCGCACCGTCAGTTCCCCGACCTCGACCGTGCCGGGCAGGTCGGCGAACGCCTGCCGCAGCAATTCGCCGATCGCCAGCGCCGACATGCGGACGGCATAGACGGTCAGGAACAGGAAGCGGCTGTCCGCATCAAGCAACTGGCGGCAATTGGCGATGAGGGCGGGCAAATCCTCCTCCAGTCGCCAGACTTCGCCATCGGGGCCGCGCCCATATTTGGGCGGGTCGAGCAAGATGCCGTCATAGCGGCGACCGCGTCGGACTTCGCGGGCGACGAATTTGGCCGCATCCTCGACGATCCAGCGGATCGGCTTGTCCGCCATGCCGGACAGATCGGCATTGGCGCGGGCCTGCGCCACCGACTTCTTGGAGGCATCGACATGGACCATGCGCGCGCCGCTGGCTGACATGGCGAGCGTGCCGACGCCGGTATAGCCGAACAGGTTCATGACTTCGGCCTCCGCCTTGTCGGCGGTGCGTTCCCGCATCCAGTCCCACACGGGGGCCATGTCCGGGAAGAAGCCGAGATGGCGGAAGGGGGTGCAACTTGACTGGAAGGTCACGTCCTGCCAGCGCAGTGGCCAGCCATCGGCCGGGACCGGCTGGTCATAATACCAGCGACCGCCGCCATCCTCGTCCGATCCAGGGACGAATTCGGCGTCGGCCTTCCAGTCGTCGGTTGCGGGTGCCCACATGGCCTGTGGTTCGGGGCGGATGAAACGGTAGCGGCCATAGCGCTCCAGCTTCCGGCCGTTGCCCGAATCGATCAGGCCATAATCGGCCCAGGGTTCGCCGATGAGGGTTTTGAGTTCCATAGCAGTTTCCCGTTCGGTTCGAGCCTGTCGAGAACCCTCGCGCATCCGGTTCTCGACAAGCTGGAACCGAACGGAGTTGGTTATGCCCTGGGCGTCGCGCGCTCGGCGACATAGGCGGTTACCGCTTCGAACGTGCCGGGCAGCTTCACATAGCTTTCCTCGCGCGCAAACAGGTCGCCTACGCGCGCGGGGAGCGGTGGACGGGTGCCGGTGGCGCGCTCGACTGCATCGCGGAACTTGGCCGGGTGCGCGGTTGCCAGCGTGACGACCGGGATCGACGCATCGACGCCAGCCTCGCGCGCGGCGGCAAGGCCGATGGCGCTGTGCGGGTCGATGATCTGCCCCGATCCGTCATAGGCCCAGCGCATCGCCATGGTCATGCTGTCGGCATCAATGCGTGCCGAAGAGAAGAGCGCTGCCGCGCCGTCGCGCTGGGCGTTGGTCAGGCGCATCGCCTTGCTGGCTTCGAACCCGCGCATCTGGTCGGCCAGCGCCTGGCCATTGCGCCCGCCCGCGTCGAACAGCAGACGCTCGAAATTGGAGCTGACCTGGATGTCCATGCTGGGCGTCGCGGTCGGCACGACCTGACCCTGGCTGTAATCGCCGTCGGACAAGGCGCGATGCAAGATGTCGTTGACGTTGGTGGCAACGATGAGCTTGGCGACGGGCAGCCCCATCTTCGCCGCGACATAGCCCGCAAACACATCGCCGAAATTGCCGGTGGGGACCGAGAAGGCGACCGGCCGTTCCGGGGCGCCCAAGCGGACGGCGGCGTAGAAATAATAGACGACCTGCGCCATCAACCGCGCCCAGTTGATCGAGTTGACGGCTGACAGGTTGAACCGGCGCGAGAAATCCGCGTCGTTGAACATCCGCTTCACCAGCGCCTGCGCATCGTCGAAGCTGCCGTCGATCGCGATATTATAGACGTTGGGCGCGCGCACCGTGGTCATCTGCCGCCGCTGGACATCGGACACGCGGCCATCGGGATGGAGCATGAAGATGTCGATCTTCTCGCGACCCGCCACCGCGTCGATCGCCGCCGATCCGGTATCGCCCGACGTCGCGGCGACGATGGTCAGATGATCATCGCGGCGCGACAGGAAGCGTTCGAACAATTGCCCCAGCAATTGCAGCGCGACATCCTTGAATGCCAGCGTCGGGCCGTGGAACAGTTCAAGCAGCCAATGCTGATGATCGAGCTGCACCAGCGGCACGACCGCCTGATGGCTGAACCGGCCATAAGCGGTGGTGCATAGTTCGCGCAGTTCTTCTTCGGTCAGCGAACCGGCGACGAAGGGGGTCATGACCCGCACCGCGGTTTCGACATAGGACAGACCGCCAAGGGCGCGAATATCGTCCGCCGAGAAACTTGGCCAACTTGTCGGCAGATACAGCCCGCCATCGGACGCCAGCCCCGCCAGCGTCACATCCTCGAAACCGAGCGACGGCGCGCTCCCCCTGGTGCTTTGATATTGCATGATGGGAAAGCGCGGTAGCGACCCCTGCGCCGCTGGGCAAGTATTTACGGGGCTTTGGGCGCGTTCCGGCGACGCAGCGCGAGAATATAGATGACGATGGCAATGGCCGCGAAGAAGAACCACTGCACCGCATAGGCGAGATGATTGTTGGGAACATCGGCTGCGCTGGGCGGCGCGCTCGCCTTCATGCCCGCTGGCGCGGTGCGCGCGATGAGCATGGGCCGCAGCGGCGTCGCCTTGCCGCCTATGCGCGAAATGAGTGCGCGATGGTCCGGCTCTTCGCTGATCCATCCCGCGATCTGTCCGCCGGTCCAATCGGGCTTGGCATCGGGCCGCTGCGTCACGCCGACCGCGACGAGCGCGCCCGGTCCTTCCGCGCCAGTCGCGCATTGGGCGATATGGCGATAGCCGGTGCTGCCATCGGCGGCACGACCGGCCTCCACCTGCCAGCCAATGACGCGCAGACAATGGAGCGATGAAGGGCGAAAAAGCAGGTCGGGTCCGACCGGGGGCATCGCCGGAAAAGCGACGGGCGGCTTGCCGGGATTGCTGGCCGCCAGATTCAGCGCCGCTTCCTTTTCCCCGCGACGGTCAATCTGCCAGATGCCCAGGCCAATCATCACCAACACCGCCAGCGCGACGATGATCGTGGGAATCAAGGGAATGCGCGTCCGAGTCATGCGTCGGGGCCTTTTGGTGCCACACGCCCTTCGCGAGCACGATTGCGATATTCAAGGGTCAGCAGCAACCCCTTTGCGAGACGGAGACAGGCGATGACGGCCAATGTGGTCAGCGGCGTCCATAGCAGCACATGAACCCACAGCGGCGGATGCAGGTTCAACTCGAATGTCAGCGCCAGAATGACCATCAGCGTACCGACGATCAACGTCAGGAACGCCGCCGGGCCATCCCCCACGTTGAACTGGTCATAGTCGAGGCCGCACCCCTCGCACATCGGCGCGAATCGTACTGGACCCTCGAACATCCCGGTCGCGCCACATTGCGGACAGGCACCGCGCGCCGCATCGATCAGCAGCGGCGTGGTGGGTCGAGCGGGTTCGGTGGGCGTGATCATCGCTCCACGGCATAGCGACCGAGCGCATAAAAGAAAATGGCCGGGGAGCGCATCCCCGGCCGATAGTTGTTTTACGCTATGACGCCGATCAGCCGTGAACCGGCGCGCCCCAGCCACCCCAGACATAGATGGCGACGAAGAGGAACAGCCACACCACGTCGACGAAGTGCCAGTACCAGGCGGCCGCTTCGAAGCCGAAATGCTGGCGTGGGGTGAAGTGGCCCTTATAGGCGCGCGCCAGGTTGACGATCAGGAAGATCGTGCCGACCAGAACGTGGAAGCCATGGAAGCCGGTCGCCATGTAGAAGGCCGAGCTATAGGGGTTGCCGCCGAAGTCGAACGGGGCGTGGGCATATTCATAGGCCTGCACGCAGGAGAAGACCGCGCCCAGGATGATGGTGCACCACAGACCCTTGATCATGCCATCGCGATCGCCGTGGATCAGCGCATGGTGCGACCAGGTGATGGTCGTGCCCGAACAGAGCAGGATCAGCGTGTTGAGCAGAGGCAGTTCGAACGCATTCATCACTTCCACGCCCTTGGACGGGAACAGGCCGTCGATCGGGGGAAGTTCGCTGGGGAACAGGGCGAAATCGAAAAACGCCCAGAACCAGCCGACGAAGAACATCACTTCTGACGCGATGAACAGGATCATGCCGTAGCGCAGATGGAGTTGCACGACCGGGGTATGGTCGCCCGCATGGGCTTCGGCGACGACATGCGCCCACCAGCTATAGAAGGTGAAGAGGACGCCGGCCAGGCCAAGCATGAACACCCAGCCGCCGCCAGCGGGCAGCGCATCGGGATGCATCCACATGATCGCGCCGAACGCCATGATCAGCACCGACATCGAACCGAACAACGGCCAGATGCTGGGCGGGAGAATATGATAATCGTGATTCTTGGCGCCTGCCATGACGTGCTCTTCCCTGTTCGCGTTATCGTTGCTTGCCTTAGCTTGCCTTCTTGCCCGGCTCAACCGGGTAGAATGTGTAGCTCAGCGTAATCTGTTGCGTGTCCTTGTTGTCGGGATCGTCGAGGATCTTGGGATCGACGAAATAGAGGACGGGCATCCGCACCTCCTGCCCCGGCTGCAAGGTCTGCTCGGTGAAGCAGAAACACTGGATCTTGGTGAAATAGGCGCCCGCCTGGGTCGGCGTGACGTTGAAGCTAGCCGTGCCGGTCACCGGCTTGTCGGACATGTTCTTCGCGATGAAGATCGCCATATCCTTGCGTCCGACGGTGACGGTATCGGTCCGATGTTCGGGGTAGAATTGCCAGGGCATGCCCGGCTGGACGTTCGAATCGAAGCGGATCGACATGGTATGACCGACCGCCTCCTGCACCGTCACATTAGCATCGGCGCGCTTGGTGGTGCCGCCGAAGCCCGTCTGCTCGCAAAAGATGCGATAGAGCGGGACCGACGCGAAACCGAGCGCCAGCATCGACAGGCCGACGCCCGCCATGGTGAGCATCGTCCGGCGGTTGCGCCGGTCGCGATCGAAGGGGGACGGCGGTAGTGTGGCCATCATAGCGTATCGCTCGTGCCGATCTTCGCCAGGGTGATGGCAAAGAAGAGGATGACGAAAAAGCCGAGTAGCAGGCCCGTGACGAGCGAGCGGGACTTCTGCCGGGCGCGGATGATGTCTTCTTCTTCGGGGGTCATGCCATTACCCAGCGGTCGACGACCACTGCTCCAAAGAGAAGGAAAAGATAGAGGATAGAATATTTGAACAAGCGCCGCTCCGGTTGCATCCGCGTCTGATCGCTTTCGCGGCGGCGATAGACCTGGAAGGCAAAGACGGCGAACAATGCTGTGCCGAGCAGCGCAACGGTGCCGTAGATCGGCCCGGTCAGGCGCAGCAGCACCGGGGCCATGGCCGCAACCGCCATGATCGCAGTGTAGAACCAGATCTGGCGGCGGGTGACGACTTCGCCCGACACCACGGGCAGCATCGGAATGCCAGCGGCCGCATAATCGGTCTTCACGAACAGCGCCAGCGCCCAGAAATGGGGCGGCGTCCAGAAGAAGATCAGCATGAACAGCGCGACCGGCAGCGCGGTGATATCGCCAGTAACAGCCGCCCAGCCGATGACCGGCGGAAATGCGCCTGCCGCGCCGCCGATGACGATATTCTGCGCCGTACGGGGCTTGAGCCAGATGGTGTAGACGAAGACGTAGAAAAGGATCGAGACGGCCAGCACCGTGGCGGCGAGCCAGTTGGTCGCCATGCCCATCAGGATGACCGAGAAGAAGGACAGGCCAACGCCGAAATGGAGTGCCGACTGGCGATCCATCCGCCCGGCGGGCAGCGGCCGATTGGCGGTGCGCTTCATCTTCGCGTCGATATCCGCCTCATACCATTGGTTGAGGCTGGCGGCCGCCCCTGCGCCAAGCGCGATGCAGAGGATGGCCGTAAAGGCGAGGACCGGATGGATGGAACCAGGCGCGGCGAGAAGCCCGCACAGACCCGTGAACACCACCAGCGTCATGACGCGCGGCTTGGTCAGCGCGAGGAAGTCGCGCCAATGGGCCGTAATCGGGGTCGATGTCATCGTCGCGGTCGTCATATCGGTTCCGGCCCCACCATTTGGGGGCATATAGCATAAGGGGGGCGGGCGACCATCACCCGCCCCCGATCATGTCAGTCCGTGCTGCGATCAGTGATGCGCGGCATCGTCGATCACGGGCAGGGTTTCGAACTGGTGGAAGGGCGGCGGGCTGGACAAGGTCCATTCCAGCGTCGTTGCGCCCTCACCCCAGGGATTGCCTGCGGCCTTCTTACCGGCCGCCAGCGACCAGAAGATGTTGATGAAGAAGATCAGGATGCCGACGGCCATGATTTCATAACCATGGCTGGCGATCTTGTTCCAATAGGCGAAGGCTTCCGGATAATCGGGATAGCGACGCGGCATGCCCGACAGGCCCAAGAAGTGCATCGGGAAAAACAGCAGGTTCACGCCCACGAAGAACACCCAGAAATGCAGGTGGCCGAGGAACTCATTATACATGCGGCCCGACATTTTCGGGAACCAGTAGTAGAAGCCTGCGAACAGGCCGAACACGGCACCCAGCGAAAGGACGTAGTGGAAGTGCGCCACAACATAATAGGTGTCGTGCAGCACGTCGTCCACGCCGCCATTGGCCAGCACAACGCCGGTCACGCCGCCCACGGTGAAGAGGAAGATGAAGCCCAGCGCCCAGACCATGGGGGTCTTGAAGCTGATAGACCCACCCCAGATCGTGGCGATCCACGAGAAGATCTTGATGCCCGTAGGCACCGCGATGACCATGGTGGCGGCGGTGAAATACATCTTCACATTCACCGACATGCCGGTGGTGAACATGTGGTGCGCCCACACGACGAAGCCGACGACGCCGATCGCGACCATGGCATAGGCCATGCCGAGATAGCCGAACACCGGCTTGCGGCTGAAGGTCGAGATGATCTGGCTGACGATGCCGAAACCGGGCAGGATCATGATGTAGACTTCGGGGTGACCGAAGAACCAGAAGAGATGCTGGTAGAGTTCAGGATCGCCGCCACCGGCTGCATCATAGAAGGTGGTGCCGAAGTTGCGGTCAGTCAGCAGCATGGTGATCGCGGCAGCGAGGACCGGCAGCGCGAGCAGCAGCAGGAAGGCGGTGACCAGCACCGACCACACGAACAGCGGCATTTTGTGCAGGGTCATGCCTGGCGCGCGCATGTTGAGGATGGTCGTGATGAAGTTGACGGCACCCAGGATCGAGCCAGCGCCCGCGATGTGCAACGACAGGATCGCCATGTCGACGGCCGGGCCAGCCGAACCGCTGGTCGACAGCGGGGCATAGACCGTCCAGCCAGTGCCCGCGCCATAGCCGGTGCCACCGGGCACGAAGGCCGAGCCGAGCAGCAGCGCAAAGGCAGGGATGAGCAGCCAGAAGCTGATATTGTTCATCCGCGGGAAGGCCATGTCCGGCGCGCCGATCATGATCGGCACGAACCAGTTGCCAAAGCCGCCGATTATCGCGGGCATCACCATGAAGAAGACCATGATGAGGCCGTGCGCCGTGATCAGCGCGTTCCACAGATGATAGGCCTGATCGAGCGAGGCAGGCTCCGCGCCCAGCATGGCGTGCTGGATGTTGGCCCAGCCCTGCAGATACTGGATGCCCGGCTCTGCCAGTTCGATACGCATCAGGCCCGAAATCGCGCCACCGACGACGCCGGCGAAGATCGCGAAGATCAGATAGAGGGTGCCGATGTCCTTGTGGTTCGTGGACATGAACCAGCGCTGGAAGAAGGCCGGCTTGTGATCGGCGTCATGATGATCATGAGCATGATCGCCGTGATGATCTGCGGTGATAGTGGTCATGGCGTATCTGCCCTCTTAAAGCGCGTTGTTGCCGATGTCGCCGGACGGCGGTGCGGGCAGCGAGCTACCCTGCTGCGGGCCCATCGGCCCATCGGGCGCAGCCGTGCCATTCTGCAGCTTGCCACCTTGCGACAGCACCCACTGGTCAAATTGTTCGGGCGGCAAGGCTTCTATCGCGATTGGCATGAAGCCATGGCGCGCGCCGCACAGTTCCGAACATTGGCCATAATAGACGCCAGGCTCTTCGATGGTGAAGCTCTTTTCGTTCAGGCGGCCGGGAACGGCATCCATCTTCACCCAGAGCGACGGCACCGCAAAGCTGTGAATCACATCAGCGGCAGTGATGATCAGCTTGACCGGACGACCGGCGGGCAGCACCAGGCGATTGTCGACGGCCAGTTGAAACGGTTCGCCACCGGCCTTCGCCTGCTCCTTGGTCAGCATGTTCGATACAAATTCGGGGATGCCGGCATCAGGATATTCATAGCCCCAATACCATTGATAGCCCGTAACCTTGACGGTCAGCGCATCCTTGGGCGCAGGCTTATACTGGTCGGCGAGCAAACCGATCGAGGGCACCGCAATCACCAGCAGGATGATGACCGGGACGACCGTCCAGATCACTTCGATGAAGGTGTTGTGCGACGTTTTGGATGGCACGGGGTTGGCGCTGCGGCGATAGCGCACCATCACATAAAGCATCAGCACCAGCACGAGGATGGAGATCAGCGTGATCAGCGGCAGCAGCATAACGTCATGCAGCCAGCGCGCGCTCTTGCCTGTCGAGGTAAATTGTTCCTGCAGGGTGATCTCGCCCGGCTTGGGCATGCCGATGCCTTCGGTCGGCTTCATGCGCGGCGGCGCGGCGACCGTCGCTGCGGGCGCAGCCGAATCAGCAGGCGCGGCGACAGTCTCCGCCGCCGGTGCGGCGACGGCGGCATTGTCCTGCGCGAACGCCGGACCGTTCATCGCCATTGTCGGCGCGAAAGCCAACAATCCTGCGAGAACGAGCGATTTGACCTGTTTCATAGCGTCTTCTTACCCCGTAACCCCTTGGCGCCGCTGCAACGAAGACGCGCGAATGCGCATCGTCCCCGCCCGGTCGGTTCTGCCGCGGCTTATAGGCATGGTTTTTTGATGCCTCAAGCTAGCAGGAGCAGATTTTCTTCGCTGTTGCAACGTTCCCTTCCGGCCCCTATTTCGCTGCTGCGCGCACAGGGGCGCGATCATGGCGCGCCTGTGCGCGCCATGCCGACAGGGAAGCGGGCCGCGTCAAACAGGGGCCGGACCGCGCGACAGGATAGATAAACGGCATGACGGACGAAGAAGTTTTGGCGGAATTCCGGGCGGCGGGGGCGTTGCTCGAAGGACATTTCATCCTGTCTTCGGGCCGCCGCAGCGCCAATTACCTGCAATGCGCCCGCGTGCTGATGAGCGCCGAGCGGGCGGGCAGGCTGGCGTTGGCCGTGGTGCAGAAGCTGCCACGCGAATTGCGACAGGAGATCGACCTGGTGGTTTCGCCAGCCATGGGCGGCCTCATCATCGGTCATGAAGTCGGCCGCGCACTGGGCAAGGACGCGGTATTTCTCGAACGGCCCGAAGGGACGTTCGAACTGCGCCGGGGCTTTGCCATATCGCCGGGACAGAAAATATTGATGGTGGAGGATGTCGTCACCACCGGCCTGTCTTCGCGCCAGGCGATTGAAGCGGTCGCGGCCGAAGGCGGCGTCGTCATCGCCGAAGCCGCGCTGGTCGACCGCTCGGCGGGTGAGGTGGATCTCGGTGTGCCCTTCTATCCACTCGTGTCGATCAATTTCCCGGTCTATGACGCCGATGCCCTGCCGCCCGAACTGGCGGCGATCCCGGCAATCAAGCCGGGCAGCCGGAAGGTCTAGCCGATGCCCCATTCCCCCGCACCGCTGCGCCTGGGCGTCAATATCGACCATGTGGCGACCATCCGCAATGCGCGCGGCGGGGATCATCCCGATCCGGTCAAGGCGGCGCTGCTGGCGGTGAAGGCGGGGGCCGACGGCATCACGGCCCATCTGCGCGAGGACCGGCGGCATATTCGCGACGAAGATGTCGCGACGCTGATGGCGGCGCTCAGCGTGCCGCTCAATCTGGAAATGGCAGCGACGGCGGAGATGCTGGACATCGCTCTGCGCTACAAGCCGCACGCTGCCTGCATCGTCCCGGAAAAGCGCGAGGAGCGCACGACCGAGGGCGGGCTGGACGCGGCGGGGCAGTTCGAGACGCTACGGCCGATCGTCGCGGCGCTCAATGATGCGGGCATTCGCGTCAGCCTGTTCATCGAGGCCGACGCAGCACAGATTGACGCGGCGATCCGGCTGGGTGCCCCGGTGGTGGAATTTCATACCGGCGCCTATGCGCATCTGAGCGGCGAAGCGCGCGCGGTGGAATTGCGCAAGCTGGCCGATGCTGCTGCGCTGGCGGCCAAGAACGGCATCGAGCCTCATGCGGGCCATGGCCTGACCTTCGACAATGTCGCGCCGATCGCCGCCATCCCGCAGGTCGCTGAACTCAACATCGGCCATTTCCTGATCGGCGAGGCGATCTTCGGCGGGCTGGAAGGCAGCATTCGCGAAATGCGGCGGCAGATGGATCTGGCGCGGTGATGGGTTGTGCGCATTCCTCCCCGGCACGGGGAGGGGGACCAGCCAAAGGCTGGTGGAGGGGGAGTGCCTCTTGGTGCGACATCTCGAAGGAGCGCGCGCTCATCCTGCCCCCTCCACCACCGCTGCGCGGCGGTCCCCCTCCCCGTGCCGGGGAGGAATAATGATCATCGGTTTAGGCTCCGACCTCTGCAATATCGAGCGGATCGCCAATTCGCTCGACCGTTTCGGCGCGCGATTTGAGAGCCGCGTCTTCACCGATGTCGAGCAGGCCAAGGCCAATCGCCGCCCCTTTACCAAGGCGGGAACGCTGGCCAAGCGCTTCGCCGCCAAGGAGGCTTTTTCCAAGGCGGTCGGCACCGGGTTCAAGGCAGGCGTGTTCATGAAGGATATCGGCGTAGTCAATGCGCCATCGGGCGCGCCGACGCTCAACCTTACCGGAGGCGCGCTAGCCCGGCTCGACAGCCTGGTGCCGGCGGGGCATAGACCCGTCATCCACCTGACCCTGACCGACGATCATCCCTGGGCGCAGGCCTTTGTCATTATCGAGGCGCTTCCCCTGTGACGACCGATCCCACCAGCCTGCACGACACGACCACCGACGCGCATAGCCCACCCCAGGCCGCGACGCCCAAGTCGGACGTCAACTGGTGGCAGGAGATCAAAAGCATCACGCTGCTGATCCTGGCGGTGCTGGCGTTCCACAGCTTCGTCGCCAAACCCTTTTATATCCCGTCCGAATCGATGATGCCGGTGCTGCTGACCGGCGATCGGCTGGTGGTGAGCAAATTCCCCTATGGCTGGTCCTATGTCTCCCCCAGCTTCCATCCGCTCCCCTTTATGAAGGGCCGGATCTTCGGGCGGCTGCCGGTGCGCGGCGACATCGTCATCGTGTCGCCGCAAAATAGGCGCGAAGATTATATCAAGCGGGTGATCGGCCTGCCCGGCGACATCATCGAAGTGCGCGGTGGGCAGGTGCTGCTCAACGGCGTGGCGGTAAAGCAGCGGATATTGAAGCCCTTGCGCTTGCCCGTGGATGGCAACGCCCCCTGCCCGCCCATGCAGTTTCCCGGTGCGCGCAAGCAGGGCGCAGACGGCCGGGATTATTGCGAATTGCCGGTGCGGCAGGAAATCCTGCCCAATGGCAAGACCTATCTCACCATCGACATGGGGCCAAGCGCGCTCGATTGGTATGGCCCGGTGCGCGTACCGGAAAACCACGTCTTCCTGATGGGCGACAATCGCGACAACAGCGCCGACAGCCGCGCGCCGCTGGAAGAAAATGGCCTGGGCGGTCCCGTGCCCTGGGAAGCGATCGGCGGCCGCGCCGAGTTCATCACTTTCAGCCTGGACGGCGATTCAAGCTGGAACCCGATGACCTGGTTCCACGCCTTCCGCAGCGGGCGGGCGGGGAGCAGCCTGCGGCCGGCGAGCGTTACCAACCCGCAATAGCTATTTCACAGCTTCGCCGCGTTCGCGGGCAAGTCGCTTAGCCAGCAGTTGCCGGGATCGGTCGGCATAGCGACGGCACGCTCCCGGCTTGTCGTCATATCGCCCTTCGCCGGCATTGTCGGGGTGGGCGGATATCAACATGTCGCATGGCAACTTGTTCATACGCGCATAGCTCGCCGCAAAGCCGTTAAGGATCGCGGCATTTGATGCTGCGGTATAGCGATAGCCATCGGCCGATACCGGATTGAGGCTGGAAGCGAACAACATCGTCTTGCAGGCCTTCTTGTCGCAGGCCCGCCAGCTCCAGCTCATGCTGCCCATCGTATGCCCCGGCGTCGCGTGCGCGGTGATGGCCGTGCGGCCCAGCCTCAACACCTCCCGGTCCTTGACCACGCGCACATGCGTCACGCGCGGCCAGCGGCCACCATAGCCCAATTGCGGATCGTCCTTGGCATGGACTCCCGACCGTAACCCTTCAGCACCGCGCGCGCTTGCGATCACCGTCGCGCCGGTATCACGGGCAAGCGCGGCCAGCCCGCCGCTATGGTCAAAATGCGGCTCCGTGCTCAGAATAAATTTAATGTCTTTCGGGTCGAACCCCAGTTTGCGGACATTGTTCAGTATCGCTGGTGCCGCTTGTGGCAGCGCACCGTCGATCAGTATCAGGCCCGCCCCTGTATCGATCAGCGCGACGCTCAGCCCACCAAAACCGACGAGATAGCTGTTTCCGAAGATTTTTTCCGGTGGCAACGGCGTAAGCCATTCTTTGGCCTGGTCTACGGCCATCGGGCGGGTCAACGGGTCGGTCGCGCCCGGTGCCGGGTCGCGCATTTTCGTCACGCCTCCGTGCGCCTGGGCTGTAATCACCTTGGGTTGCAGCGCGTGGCCCCCACCTGCGGCCATGATGGCGATTGCCATAATTACGATCATTTCAGTCTCCCTTCGCTAACGGGATGCCAATCGAGACCGTGCGTGACAAAGCATGATTTCTCGACAAAGCCATGAGATTAATCGATGTCAGGGCCATGGATCGTGCCCAACTCCCGCTCAACGCCCTGCGCGCATTCGAGGCGGCTGCGCGCCATCTCAACTTCACCCGCGCAGCGATCGAACTGTGCGTCAGCCAGGGTGCCGTCAGCCATCAGGTCGCGCAGCTCGAACGTCGCCTTGGCACCCGCCTTTTCCACCGCCTGCCGCGCGGACTGGCGCTCACCGATGAGGGCCAGGCACTCGTGCCGGTGCTCGCCGATGCCTTCGATCGCGTCGGCGCGACGCTTGACCAATATGCCGATGGTCGTTTCCGCGAGACGCTGAAAGTTGGTGTTGTCGGCACTTTCGCAATCGGTTGGCTCCTGCCGCGCCTCGACACGTTCGCGCGCGCGCATCCATCAATCGACCTGCGCATCTCGACCAACAATAATCGCGTCGATCTGGCGGGCGAAGCGCTCGATTTTGCGATACGCTTCGGCGATGGCGCCTGGCACGGAACGCATGCGGAGCCATTGCTTGCAGCGCCGATGGCTCCGGTCTGCGCACCAGTCATCGCCGCACGGCTCAAGTCGCCTGCCGACCTCGTCCACGAACAGCTATTGCGTTCCTACCGTCCCGACGAATGGGCGCTGTGGTTCGACGCTGCGGCCGTGCCCGTACCTGTATTTCGCGGTCCCATTTTCGACAGTTCGGCGCTGATGGCCTCGGCTGCAACTGCCGGGCTTGGTGTCGCCCTCGTGCCGCTCGCCATGTTCACCCAGGCGCTTGCGTCGGAGCACCTCGTCCAGCCGTTCAAAATCACGATCGACGCTGGCCGCTACTGGCTGACGCGCCTGATATCGCGTCCCGAAAGTGATGCGATGCGCCGGTTTCGCGACTGGCTGATGGAAGACAGCGCAGCCACGCCTCCCCAGCCATCTTCATAGCGGAACGGTTCAACGGGATCGCGACGACCGACCTGTGCCATGTCCTCTTTCATCCCCGGCTACGCGCCTGGTGGGGATATCTCGATTAAACACTGTTTTAGGGGATAAAAATGGTGCTGCTGGGGAGGATTGAACTCCCGACCTCGTCATTACCAATGACGCGCTCTACCACTGAGCTACAGCAGCACTCTGTTTCTCATCCGCAAGCGCTCATCGCGCTGGGAGCCGGGCCTATGGCTGCGTGCGGTGCCCTTGTCAAGGCGGGTTGCGGCGGAAGATGCAATTTGCTTAGGACGTCGGCATGGCCGAGACACAGGATGACAAAAAGGCGCGACTGGCGCAGGCGTTGCGCGACAATCTGCGCCGTCGCAAGGCGCAGGCGCGGGAGACGCCACCTGCCCTCGCGCCCGATCCCGCCAAGGATTAACCCGCCGTCAGCGGCGCGCAGGCCGCCTTGAGCCACGCCAGCGCATCGCCCTCCAATTGCGGCCCGACCACGTCCAGCACCTGGGCATGATAGCGGTCGATCCACGCCTGCTCTTCCACGCTCAGCATGTCCGTAGCGATCAGCGCCCGGTCGATCGGCGCGAAGGTCAGTGTTTCGAACCCCAGCATCGGCTTTTCCGCGCCCGGCACGGCGCGTTCCTCGACCAGCACCAGATTTTCGATGCGGATGCCATATGCGCCGGTCTTGTAATAGCCCGGCTCGTTGGACAGGATCATCCCCGCCTGCAACGGCTCGTCGCCGCCGCCGAAGGTCGCGATCCGCTGCGGCCCTTCATGCACCGACAGGAAGCTGCCGACGCCATGGCCGGTGCCATGGGCATAATCCAGCCCCTGTGCCCACAGATATTGCCGCGCAAGCACGTCGAGCTGGCCGCCGCGCGTCCCCACCGGGAACACCGCCCGCGCCAAAGCCACATGGCCCTTCAACACCAGCGTAAACCGTTCCTGCATCTCGCGGGTCGGCGTGCCGATTGCCAGCGTGCGGGTGACGTCGGTGGTGCCGTCGCAATATTGGCCGCCCGAATCGACCAGATAGAGCGTGCCCGTCTCGATCGGGCGGTTGGTTTTGTCCTCGACCCGGTAATGGACCACCGCGCCGTTCGGTCCCGCGCCGCTGATCGTGTCGAACGAGAGGTCTTCGAGCAGGCCGGTGTCTTTGCGGAAGGCTTCCAGCCGGTCGGCGGCGGACATCTCCGTGAGGCCACCCTTGGGCGCTTCGACAGACACCCAATGGAGGAAGCGGCTGAGCGCAGCACCATCGCGCGCCTGCGCGGCCTTGTGCCCGGCAATCTCCACGTCGTTCTTGATCGCCTTGGGCAGCACTGCCGGGTCGCGCAGCGGCAGCACGGTTGCGCCGCCCTGTTCCAGCGCGTCGAAGATCGCGGCGACCGCCCGTTCGGGGTCGGCGACCACCGTCTTTCCGGCAAAATCCCGCAACGCACCGGCGAAGTTCACACCGTCGCTGACCCGCACCGCATTGCCCAGATGCTGGGTCACGGCTTCGTCCATCTTTTCGGGCGCGACATAGAGGTCGGCGGTCGCATCGGCATGGATGATCGCATAGGCGAGCGCTACGGGCGTACGATCGACATCCTTGCCTCGGATGTTGAAAGCCCAGGCGATCGAATCGAGTGCGGACAGCACCGCGGCGTCCGCGCCCGTCTCGACCAGCCAGTCGGCGATCGCCTGCCTTTTGTCGGCGGCGCTGCGACCGGCAAAGCGATCCTCATGCACCACCAGCCGTGCGGCGCTGGGCGCGGGCCGGTCGGGCCAGACCGCGTCGATCGGGTTGGTGTCGACCGCGACCAATGTCGCGCCCTTCTTCGCTAGTGCAGCGCTCGCCGCTTTCACCCAGGCGCTGGTATGCAGCCAGGGATCATAGCCGATCCGGCCGCCCTTGGGCGCATGCGTGCCCAGCCAGTCGGCGATCGAGGTCTGCGGCACGCTTTCATAGGCCCAATGCGCTCCGTCCACCTGCTCGCGAACCTGGAGCGTATAGCGGCCGTCGGTGAAGATCGCCGCCTGTTCCGGCAACACCACCGCGCTGCCCGCCGACCCCTGAAACCCGGTCAGCCACGCCAACCGCTGCGCATAGGCGCCGACATATTCGCTCATATGCTCGTCGGTCAGTGGCACGACGAAACCATCGAGCCGGTCCCGCACCAACTGCGCGCGCAGCGCCTTCAGCCGGTCTTCATAGGTGGACATTCATGCTTCCTTGTCTATCGGCCCTTGCGCAGGCCGCAAAGGCGACAACATAAGCAGGCAAAGGCGCTTATGCCAGCGCCGCCGACCAGATCACATCGACCCGATCATATATGGACACTGAATGACCGATCTTTCCCAGCCGCCCGTTGCCGCCCGTCGTCCGCACAGCTTCACCCATCATGGCATCACCCTGACCGACGATTATGCCTGGCTGCGCGACCCCGGCTATCCGGAGGTGACGGACAAACAAGTGCTGGACTATCTGGAGCAGGAGAACCGCTATTTCGAAGCGGCGATGGCCCCGCACAAGGCGCTGACCGACACGCTGTTCGCCGAGATGAAGGGGCGGATCAAGGAAGACGACCAGTCGGTGCCGCAGAAGGATGGCGACTATATCTATTGGCGCGCCTTCGAAATCGGCGCGCAATATCGCAAATGGTATCGCAAGCCCGTGGCGGGCGGGCCGGATCAGCTGATCCTGGACGAAACCGCGCTGGCGCAGGGGCATGACTATTTCCGGCTGGGCGCGATGTCGGTCAGCCCCGATGGCCGCTATCTCGCCTATGCGATCGACACCAACGGCTCCGAACGGTTCGAAGCGCGGATCAAGGATCTGCTGAACGGCGAGATTCTGCCCGAAATCATCCCCGACACGCTATCATCTTTGGTGTGGACCAGCGACAGCAAGGGGCTGCTCTACGGCATCGCCAATGATAATTGGCGCACGGACAATACGCGGCTCCACTGGCTGGGCCAGAGCGTGACAAGCGATGTCGAACTTTTCCATGAAGATGATGAGGGCTTCCGCGTCTCGGTCGGCCTCACGTCGTCGGAAAAATGGATCGTCATCGCCACCGGCGACCATGTGACGACCGAAGCCTGGCTGATCCCTGCCGACAATCCTTTGGCCGACCCGATCCTGGTCGCCCCTCGCCAACCGGGCCGCGAATATGATGTCGATGAGCATGAGGGCACGCTCTACATCCGCACCAACGATGCCCACCCCAATTTCCGGCTGGTGACGGCCTCGCTCGACGCGCCGGACCAGTGGACGCAGGTGATTGCGCCCGACGATCATTTCTACCTGACCGACTTCACCCTGTTCCAGCGTTTCTACGTCACCGAAGGGCGGCAGGATGGCCTCGACCAGATCGAACTGCGCGATTACGCCACCCACACGCCCAAGCGTATCCCCTTCCCCGAAGCCAGCTATTGCGCGGGGTTGGACGATAATCCCGAATATGATGTGACGAAGCTGCGCATCGGCTATGAATCGATGGTCACGCCCGACACCATCTATGATTATCATCTCGACGACGGACGGCTCGAAGAGTTGAAGGTGCAGGCCATTCCGTCGGGCTATGATGCCAGCCGCTACACGACCGAACGGCTGATGATCCCGGCGCGCGACGGCACCGCGATCCCGGTGTCGATCGTCTACCCCAAGGAACTGCCCCGTGATAGCAGCGCACCGCTGCATCTCTACGGCTATGGCGCCTATGGGCTGGCGATGGAGCCGGGCTTTTCGACCGGGCGGCTGTCGCTGCTGGATCGCGGCATGGTGTTTGCTCTGGCGCATATTCGCGGCGGCGATGACCTTGGCCAACAATGGTATCTGGACGGCAAGCTCGACAAACGCACCAACACCTTCACCGATTTCGTGGATGTCGCGAAGGGGCTGATCGACCTTGGCTATACGGCGGCGGGCAAGATCGGCATTTCGGGCGGATCGGCCGGCGGCGAGCTGATGGGCGCGGTGATCAACTCCGACCCCGACCTGTGGGGGGCGGTGGTGGCGCATGTGCCCTTTGTCGATGTGCTCAACACGATGCTGGACGAAACGCTGCCGCTGACGCCGGGCGAATGGCCCGAATGGGGCAATCCGATTACGGACAAGGCGGCGTTCGAAACGATTTTGGGCTATGATCCCTATAATAATGTGACGGCGCAGGCTTATCCACCCTTGATGGTGACGGCGGGCCTCAACGATCCGCGCGTCACCTATTGGGAACCGGCCAAATGGGTGGCGAAGCTGCGCGCGAACAAGACCGACGACAATATCCTGCTGCTCAAGACCAATATGGGCGCAGGCCATGGCGGCAAGTCGGGCCGGTTCGAGAGCCTGCACGAGACGGCAGAGGAATTTGCGTTTCTGCTGTGGCAATTGGGGGTGGTCGAGGCGTGAAAGGGCCAAACTCTCACCCGTTCGGGCTGAGCCTGTCGAAGCCTCTTTCTTTCTTCCAAGAAAGCCCCTTCGACAAGCTCAGGGCGAACGGGGGATAGAATCATGCCATCCAGCTACACCTGCCAGATCACCGCCACCCCCGACGACATCGACATCCTTGGCCATGTGAACAACGCGGTCTGGGTCCAGTGGATGGAGCGGGTGTCGGTCGAGCATTGGAACCGCGATGCCGACCCGGCCCATGTCAATGCCTATATCTGGGTCGTGACCCGGCACGAGATCGACTATCGCGGCAATGTGACGGCGGGCGAAAGCGTCACCGCGCGCACCTGGATTCCCCAAGCGCCGCGCGGCGCGCGCTTCGACCGGATGATGGAATTTACAGGTGCCGACGGCAAGGTGAAGGTCGCGGCCAAATCCACATGGGCGATCATCGACAAGGCCACCGGCCGCATCCTGCGCGTGCCGCCGGAGGTGGCGGCGAACTTCGTGGATTGAGCCGCCTTAAGGCACCACCACCTCAAACACATCGCCAATCCCCGCCTCGCCCGGCTGCGCTTCCCGTTCGCTCGCCTGCCGGTTCCACATCAGCGCGTAGAGGCCGTCGGCGCGCACCAGATCAGCGTGGCGGCCGCGCTCCACGATGCGGCCCTGGTCCAGCACGATAATCTCTTCGGCATCGACCACGGTGGACAGGCGATGCGCCACCACCAGCGTCGTGCGCTTGCGGCTGATGTCGCGCAGCACGGTCTGGATTTCCGTCTCCGTGCGGCTGTCGAGCGCGCTGGTCGCTTCGTCCAGCACCAGCAAGGGTGGGTCTTTGAGCAATGTCCGCGCGATCGCCACGCGCTGCTTTTCGCCGCCCGACAGCTTGAGGCCGCGTTCGCCGACGCGGGTGTCATAGCCTTTGGGCAGGCTGAGGATGAAGTCGTGGATCGACGCGGCCTTGGCGGCGGCTTCGATCTCGTCCTGGCTCGCGCCTTCGCGGCCATAGCCGATGTTGTAGCCGACCGTGTCGTTGAACAGCACCATGTCCTGCGGCACGATGCCGATCGCGGCGCGCAGCGAGGCCTGGGTCACCTTGGCGATATCCTGCCCGTCGATCGTCACCTGGCCCGACTGGATATCGTAGAATCGGAACAGGATGCGCGCGATGGTGGACTTGCCCGCGCCCGAAGGCCCGACGATCGCCAGCGTATGCCCGGCGGGCACCTCGAAGCTGACGTCATGCAATATCTCCCGCTCCGGGTCATAGCCGAAGCGGACATGATCGAACCGCACCGCGCCGCCTGGTGCCCGTAGCACGGTCGCGTCCGGCACATCGGCGACTTCGGCCTGGGTGTCGATCAGCGTGTACATCGCCTCCATGTCGATCAGCCCCTGACGGATGGTGCGATAGACCATGCCGAGCAGGTCGAGCGGGCGGAAAAGCTGGGCGAGCAGCGTATTGACCAGCACCACGTCGCCGGTGGTGAACTGGCCGACGCTCCAGCCCCAGACGCTATAGGCCATCGCGCCTGCCATCATCAGGTTGGTGATCAGCGACTGGCCGACATTGAGCCAGGCAAGGCTGTTCTCGCTCTTGATCGCGGCCTTGGCATAACGGCGCATCGCCCCGCTATAGCGGTCGGCCTCGCGCTGTTCTGCGCCGAAATATTTGACCGTTTCGAAATTCAGCAGGCTGTCGACCGCGTGGGCGACGGCGCTGGTGTCCATGTCCACCATGTCGCGGCGCAGCTGGTTGCGCCATTCGGTCACGGTACGGGTGAACCAGATATAGGCGACCACCATGACGAGCGTCGCGGCGACCAGCCCCCAGCCGAATTTGAACAGGAAGATCGCACAGACCGCGACCAGCTCGATGATGGTGGGGGCGATGTTGAACAGCAGGAAATAGAGCATCGTGTCGATGCTCTTCGTGCCGCGCTCGACGATCTTGGTGACCGCGCCGGTGCGCCGATCGAGGTGGAAGCGCAGCGACAGGCGGTGGAGATGGACGAACACGTCATCGGCCAAGCGACGGCTCGCCTCCTGCCCGACCTTTTCGAACACGGCATTGCGCAGATTGTCGAACAGCACCGCGCTGAACCGCGCACCGGCATAGACCAGCACCAGCGCCATCGCGAGGCCCACCGCTGGTTCCATGCCCGGTGCCATCCGGTCGATCACGCCCTTATAGGCAAAGGGCATGGCGATGCTGATGAGCTTGGCCAGCAGCACCAGCAGCATGGCGATGGCGACGCGGCGACGCAGCGCGGGCGCATCGGCCGGCCACAAATAGGGCAGGAAGCGGCGGAAGGTCGCCCAGACGGGCGGCAAGGGAGCGGTTTCGGGCGTTTCGGGAGGCATGGGCCTGCTATGTAGGGCTTATGGCCGGGCGGTCCAGTGGCAAGGGGGGAGCGGGCCGAAGGACAGGCGGCTTCAATTCCTTAACTTCGCACTTTTCCCGCACATTGCGATAGTATGTTGCGCCGCCTTGATCCTATCGCAAAGGTAAGACGGGAGCATAGCAGCGTCGCGGCCGGTAGGACAGCGCGCTTGCGCGGGCGCGTTCGTCATGGCAGCTTTCGGTTCGTCTCGAACGAGCGAAGGACGGCCCGATGCAACCCTTCACCATGGCGCTGGCACCCGAAAAATTGTGGCAGGCGATCAACCCGCTTTATTGGACGCAAAATGGCGGGCAGATCGGCCTCGTCAACATCACCCTGGGGCAGACGGCGCGCCCCGACATCGAACGCACGGTGCTGGACGAAGTCGGCAGCTATGGCCGCCAGATCGGCCGCATCGGCGACGCGCTCGAAATATTGATCCGCCATTTCGACACGACGGACCTGCCCCAGCCGGAACGCGACGCGCTGGCGATTTTGATGGGGCAGCTCGCCGACGTGCGCAAGATCAAGGCGCGCGAGCGGGGGTAAGGGCAGGCGCGGTCAGGCGGGGGCGAGGTGCTGGCGGAACCAGTCGGCAAGGTCCGCTTCGCCCAGATCGCCGGCGGCGAAGTCCAGCATGGTGCGGGTCGCGTCGCTCGCGTCGAAACTTAGGGCAACGCCGTTGAGCGCCAGAAACAAGCGCGCCAGCACCCAGCCGGTGCGCTTGTTGCCATCGACGAAAGGGTGGTTGCGAACGACGCCGAAAGCATAAGCGGCGGCCAGTTGGCAGCGATCCTCTTCGCCATAAGTCCATTGGTTAAGCGGCCGCGCCAGGGCGGACTCAAGCAAACCGTCATCGCGAACGCCGGTGCCACCGCCATGTTCGGCCAGTTGGCGGTCATGGATGGCGAGCGCGACGGGCTTTTCGATCCACACCGGCTCGCGGCGCTGCTCGCCGCTTTCCACCATGGCCGTCTACTTCGCCAGCACGCGCAATATGTCGCGATCCTCGCGCATGATCTGCTCGGCCAGGTCCATCTTCGATTCAAAGTCCGGATTGGCCGCGGTCAGGCGCACGCCGTCGGGCGACTCGGTAACATAGAGCATATCCCCCGGCCCGACGCGCAACTGCGCCAGCAATTCCTTGGGCAGGATGACTCCGGCGCTGTTGCCGATCTTGGTGATTTTGAGGGGCATGTTCATACGGGCGTTATAACATGGCTGGCAGCAGGGGTGCAATGGCCACGCTTCTTGTCAATATTAGCGCAATATTGTAGCTATTATAGCCATGGCACAGATGAATATCTCCCTGCCCGATGGCCTCAAAAGCTGGATAGAGGCCCGCGTCGCCGAAGGCCGCTACAGCAGCAGCAGCGATTATGTCCGCGATCTGGTTCGGCGCGAGCAGGAGGCGGAGGAAAGGCGCCGCGCTCTGCGCGCCGCGATCGAAGAGGGGCTGGCGTCGCCGGAAACCGACGCGACCATCGCCGACATCATCGCTGACGGTCGCGCCCGGCGGGCCGCCCAATCACGCGCGGGATGATACTGCGTATCAGGGCGAAGACCCGGCGCGGCATTTTTGATTGGGGATCATCGCGGCGCGAGTTGCGTAACGGCGGGTAGTAGCTCGATGATCTCCCTACCTGCTTGAAATAACCCAACAGATAGGTTATTTATCGCCATGGTCACGATCCATCGTGCGCATGGCATGCGCTTCGTCATCTACACGCACGATCATGAGCCGCCGCATGTCCATGTGCTGGGCAATGGCGAGTTGAAGGTCGCGCTGTCGCCGGATGGCGCACTGCCCCAACTCATATATGCGATCGGCATGAAAGCGGCGGATCGCAGGCGGGCGATGGATGTGGTGCTGGAGCGGCAGGCCGAATTTATGTCGGCCTGGCGGGCGATACATGGAGATGAGGAATGACGGATCACTGGTCCGATACGCAGATCGAGGCGGCAGAGGCGCGGGGCCGGGACGCGCTGGCCAACGAACCCCGCGCGCTGGCCGCGCGCTATGACCGCAAGGCGGCGCGCATCATCGTCGACCTAGCCAGCGGCGCAACCTTCGCCTTTCCGCCCGGCCTGGGGCAAGGGTTGGAAGCGGCCACGCCCGATCAACTGGCAGAGGTGGAGATTGCGGGCGCGGGCTTTGGCCTGCATTGGGAAGCGCTGGACGTGGACCTTTCCGTCCCGGCGCTGATGGCCGGATCCTTCGGCACCAAGGCCTGGATGCGCGAGCTGGCGCGGCGTGCGGGCAGCGTGACATCGCCTGCCAAGGCAGCGGCGGCGCGGGCAAATGGGGCGAAGGGTGGGCGGCCGAAGAAGGTGGGGTGAGAATTGATGAGGATAGCGCTACCCCTGCAATCCAAAAATTCTCGCCAATGATTGGATAATCGAATATTGACGGAATTGATCATGACATTTCAAGCATGAATTTTAAGGGTGAAATTTATCATGACGTATGTAGAGATGCGACACAGTGGAATTTCTCACGACATTAAAACTGAAATGGAAATTATACCAAGAATAGGTGATATAATAGACTATACATATGAGCAAGATCACCATCTATTTAAGGTCGAAAAAGTAATTCACATCTATGAAAATGGCACTTTTGACAAAGTGTACATTTCCGGGAAACAGATTGACGATTGGTTAGGCTGAAAATTTGGCCGCATTGAGCGGAAATTTGTACTGTTACTGCACCTCCAAATAATTAGAAGGCGGGGTATTAATCCCGCTCCCGATCCCCAGCGCCCATATACAGTTCACTCCCCGTTTCCCTGAACACCTTGCTCATCTCCGCCATGCCCTGTTCGGCGGAGGCGGGGTCCAGGGGCACACCCCCTCCACCAGTTGGCTGCGCCAACGGCTCGCCTTGCGAGCCGGCTTCGCGGCTGCGACTTGCCCCCGGCAAGTCGCTGGTCGCCGCTACGCCCCCCTCCCCGTTCCGGGGAGGATTGGCGGCGATAAACGCATCAGCTTCCTGATTCTGCTTCGCCGCGAAATCGCGGACCTCCTGCGTGATCTTCATCGAGCAGAATTTGGGGCCGCACATCGAGCAGAAATGCGCGCTTTTCGCGCCTTCCGCGGGGAGCGTCTGGTCGTGATATTGCTCCGCCGTGTCGGGGTCCAAACTCAGGTTGAACTGGTCCCTCCAACGGAACTCGAACCGCGCGCGGCTGAGCGCATCATCGCGCACCTTCGCCGCCGGATGCCCCTTGGCGAGGTCAGCGGCATGGGCGGCGAGTTTGTAGGTCACCACGCCGACCTTCACGTCATCGCGGTCGGGCAGGCCCAGATGCTCCTTGGGCGTGACATAGCAAAGCATCGCCGTGCCGTACCAGCCGATCATGGCCGCGCCGATGCCTGAGGTGATATGGTCATAGCCCGGCGCGATGTCGGTGGTGAGCGGCCCCAATGTATAGAAAGGCGCTTCGCCGCAGGCTTCGAGCTGCTTTTCCATATTCTGCTTGATCTTGTGCATGGGCACATGGCCCGGCCCCTCGATCATAACCTGCACATCCTGTTCCCAGGCGCGCTTGGTCAGTTCGCCCAGCGTATAAAGTTCGGCAAATTGCGCTTCGTCATTGGCGTCGGCGATCGAACCGGGACGCAGGCCATCGCCCAGCGAATAGGCGATGTCATAGGCCTTCATGATCTCGCTGATTTCGTCGAACCGCTCGTAGAGGAAGCTCTCGCGATGATGGGCGAGGCACCATTTCGCCATGATCGACCCGCCGCGCGACACGATGCCGGTCACGCGCTTGGCGGTCATCGGGATATAGGGGAGGCGCACGCCTGCATGGATGGTGAAATAATCGACGCCCTGTTCGGCCTGTTCGATCAGCGTGTCGCGGAAAATCTCCCAATTCAGATCTTCGGCGACGCCGCCGACCTTTTCGAGCGCTTGATAGATGGGCACGGTGCCGATCGGCACGGGCGAATTGCGGATGATCCATTCGCGCGTGTCGTGGATGTTGCGGCCGGTGGACAGGTCCATCACCGTGTCCGCGCCCCAGCGGATCGACCAGACCAGCTTGTCGACTTCGGCGGCGACGTCGGACGCGACCGCGCTGTTGCCGATATTGGCGTTGATCTTGACCAGGAAATTGCGGCCGATCGCCATCGGTTCGGATTCGGGATGGTTGATGTTGCTGGGGATGATCGCCCGGCCGCGCGCCACTTCGTCGCGCACAAATTCGGGCGTCACATAGTCGGGGATGTCCGCGCCCCAATCCTGCCCGTCGCGGACATATTCGGAAAGGCGCGCGCGGCCCAGATTTTCGCGCTCCGCGACATATTCCATTTCCGGCGTGATGATGCCGCGTCGGGCATAATGCATCTGGCTGACATTGGCGCCCGCCTTGGCGCGCAGGGGGCGACGGGTGCCGAGCGGGAATTGGGCGACGCCGCCGCTACGATCCGGGCCTTTCAGTCCATTATCTTCCGGCCGCACCTCCCGCGCGGCATATTCCTCCACATCGCCCCGCCCGACGATCCAGTCGTGACGCAGCGTCGGCAGTCCCGCGCGAATGTCGATCTGCGCGGCGGGATCGGTATAGGGGCCGGACGTGTCATAGACGCGCACCGGCGCTTCGCCGCTGCCCGGCTCCAGCGTGATTTCGCGCATCGCGACGTTGAGCGGACCGACATGGATCTTGCGTGATCCCCTGATGGGGCCAGTGGTGACGCCGATTTCGGTGCGGGCGGGAACATCTGCCATAATTGTCTCTCCTTCATGGGCGAAAGAGAGTGACGGCGGGCGGTGTGACGGCGCGCTGACCCTCCCTACGCCGGTGTTAGCCGGATCAGGTTCAACGGGTCGCAGCCACATAGCTGCCTCTCAACCGTCTGCGGACGGTCCCCCGGGGATGCTGGACAGGGTAAGCTGTTCGCGGCATGAGTCCAGCCCCTATGTCCATTCACCCCGCCCCCGATCTGTCGACCAAGGAAGGCCGCAAGGCTTGGCGGCATGAATATCGCATGGTCGCGGTGCGGCCGCGTCGCTGGGGCCTGTGGCTGCTGACCGGCGGATTTCTGCTGTGGCTCGCGCCGTCCGCCTTTGGTCTGCACAGCATCCTGGGCTGGTCGCCCAGCCTGATCGGCATGGCGTTGATGCTGATGGCGACGCCGTTGCTGATCGCGGGGGCGGTGCTGCGGCGGCGTTATCGGCGCGGACGGTTGGGCACCGGCTAGAATCTGCACGGCCCGCGCGATTGGCTGTTGCATTGCAGCAGGGGGTAGCGTTTGATCGCGGCCATGCTCAAAGCCGCACTCCACCACCTCACCGCCTATCGTTACAATCGCCCGATCCGCCTGGGGCCACAGGTCATCCGCCTGCGCCCCGCGCCGCATAGCCGGACCAAAGTCCCCAATTATGCGCTGAAGATCGAACCGGCGAACCATTTTCTGAACTGGCAGCAAGACCCGCACGGCAACTGGCTGGCGCGCGTGGTGTTTCCCGATCCGGTCGACCATTTCCGCATCCAGGTCGATCTGCTCGCGGACCTCGACATCATCAATCCGTTCGATTTCTTCGTGGAGCCTTATGCGGAGACCTACCCCTTCGCCTATGACGATCAGCTAAAGACCGACCTTGCCGCCTATTTCGACATCGAACCGCAGGGGCCGATATTCGACGCGATGGTGGCGCAATATGATGGTTTTCAAAGCCGGACGGTCGATTTCCTGGTGGAGGTGAACCGCCGCCTGCAACAACAGGTCGGCTATGTCATCCGCATGGAAGCGGGCGTCCAGACGCCGGAAGAGACGCTGGAAATCGGCACCGGGTCGTGCCGCGATTCCGCCTGGTTGCTGGTGCAATTGCTACGCCGCCTCGGCTTTGCCGCGCGTTTCGTGTCGGGCTATTCGATCCAGCTCGTCGCCGATGTCGAGCCGATCGAAGGGCCAAAGGGCGTGACGCAGGATGTCGTCGACCTCCACGCCTGGGCGGAGGCCTATGTGCCGGGCGCAGGCTGGGTGGCGCTGGACGCCACCAGCGGCATGTTCGCGGGCGAAGGGCATATCCCGCTCTGCGCGACGCCGCATTACAAGTCCGCCGCGCCGATCAGCGGCATGGCCGAACCCGCCGAAGTCGATTTCGAATTTGCAATGAACGTCAGCCGCATTGCCGAAGCGGTGCGGATCACCAAGCCCTTTACCGACAGCCGCTGGGACGCGGTGATGGCGCTGGGCGCACAAGTCGATGCCGATTTGAAGCGCCAAGATGTGCGCCTGACCACCGGGGGCGAGCCGACCTTCGTGGCGGTCGACGGCGGCGATGCGGGCGAATGGAATGGCGATGCGGTGGGGCCGACCAAGGCGGCCTATGCCGACCGGCTGATCCGCAAGCTGCGTGCGACCTTTGCGCCGGGCGGTCTGCTGCATCATGGGCAGGGCAAATGGTATCCGGGCGAAAGCCTGCCGCGCTGGGCCTATGCGGTCTATTGGCGCAAGGATGGCACGCCGATCTGGCGTGACGAAAGTCTGATCGCGCCCGACGATGCGCCCGATGGCGCGCGCATGGTGACGGCTGAAGATGCCCGCGCGTTCCTGAGCCATATGGCCGGGAATATGGGCTTTACCGACGAATATACCCATGCGGTCTATGAAGATCCGGCGGTCTGGGCGGTCAAGGAAGCCGACCTGCCGATCAACGCCAGCCCCGATGATCCCAAGATCAGCGATCCCGAAGCGCGCGCGCGGATGGTCAAAACGTTCGAGCGCGGCCTCGACCAGCCGGTCGGCTATGTGCTGCCGGTGCAGCGCTGGCAAAGCCAGGTGGCAAAGCCCCGCTGGCAGAGCGAAATCTGGCAGTTGCGGCGCGGCAAGCTGTTCGCGGTGCCGGGCGATTCGGCGCTGGGCTATCGCCTGCCGCTGGGGTCGCTGCCCTATGTGCCGCCCTCCGACTATCCCTATATCCACCCCCGCGACACCAGCGAGCCGCGCGAACCGCTGCCCGACTTCCGCACCCAGATCGTAGAGCAGGCGAGCGTCGAGGAAGTGCGCGCGCAACAGTCGCAGCGGGTGGCCGGTCCCGAAGGCGGCATGGCGGCGCAGGAACGGGTCGAGCAGGTCATCATCGAAGGCGCGGTGCGGACCGCCGTGACGGTCGAACCGCGCGGCCATTATCTCTCGGTCTTCCTGCCCCCGGTGCAGGCGCTGGAAGATTATCTGGAGCTGATCGCCGAGGTCGAGGCGGCGGCCGAGGCGCTGCGCATCCCGGTGCGGATCGAGGGCTATTCGCCGCCGCCAGACCCGCGCATCGACGTGCTGAAGGCCACGCCCGACCCCGGCGTGATCGAAGTGAATGTCCAGCCCGCCGCCAGTTGGGACGAGACGGTTCACATCACCCAGCAGGTCTATGACCATGCCCGCGAATGTCAGTTGACCGCCGACAAATTCATGGTCGACGGCCGCTCGGTCGGCACCGGCGGGGGCAATCATATCGTGCTGGGCGGGCCGACGCTCAATGACTCGCCCTTCATCCGCCGCCCCGACCTGCTCAAGAGTTTCGTCCTCTATTGGCAGCGCCACCCCTCGCTCTCTTACCTGTTTTCGGGCCTCTGCATCGGCCCGACGAGCCAGGCGCCGCGCATCGACGAGGCGCGGCATGATGGCCTGTACGAGTTGGAGATTGCGCTGGCGCAGGTGCCCGACCCGATCCGGGAGGGGGAAGACAAGCTGCCGCCGCCCTGGCTGGTCGATCGGCTGTTCCGCAACCTGCTGGTCGATGTGACGGGCAACACCCATCGCACCGAGATTTGCATCGACAAGATGTTCTCACCCGATGGTCCCACCGGGCGGCTCGGCCTGCTGGAGTTTCGCGGGTTCGAAATGCCGCCCGAAGCGCGCATGAGCCTGGCGCAGCAATTGCTGCTCCGAGCGCTGACCGCCTGGTTCTGGCGGCAACCGCAGCAGGGCCATCTGGTCCGCTGGGGTACGACGCTGCATGACCGCTTCATGCTGCCCCATTTCGTCTGGGCCGATTTTCTGGAGATCCTGTCCGACCTGCGCGGCGCGGGTTATGATTTCGACCCCAACTGGTTCGAGGCGCAGCGCCAGTTCCGCTTCCCCGTCCATGGCACGGTCGATGCGGGTGGCGTCGGCCTAGAGATCAGCCATGCGCTCGAACCGTGGAACGTGCTGGGCGAAACCGGGGCGATCGGCGGCACGGTACGCTATGTCGACAGTTCGACCGAACGATTGCAGGTGCGCGCCACGGGTCTGGTCGCCGGGCGGCATATCGTCGCGTGCAACGGGCGGCAGGTACCGATGACCGCCACCGGCGTTCCGGGCGAAGCGGTCGGCGGCGTGCGCTACAAGGCATGGGCACCAGCCAATTGCCTCCACCCCCATCTGCCCGCCAATGCGCCGCTGACCTTCGACGTGCTGGACAGTTGGAGCGGGCGGTCGCTGGGCGGCTGCGTCTATCATGTCGCGCATCCGGGCGGCCGCAATTACGACACGCTGCCGATCAACGGCTATGAAGCAGAAGCCCGGCGCAAGGCGCGGTTTCAGGATTATGGCCATACGCCCGGCCAAGTCGACATGCCCGCCGCCGAAACGGCCAGCGAATTTCCGATGACGCTGGACCTGCGCTTCAAACAACCGGGGCTGTGATGGCCGCCGATGCCGCGGCCCCGCCCGGCGCGGCGGGGGGATGGGCCGACGCCTATCTCGCCGCCGCACCGGCGGGGGATTTGTTCGCCGATGCATCGCCCGCCATGGCCCCGCGCTGGCGGGCGATGCTGGAACGGCTGTCGGCGCAGGCGCAGGGCGACCCCGCGACGCTCGCCGATCATGTCGGGCGGCAGGCGATCGAGCTTGGCATGGCGTTCCGCCTGACCGGCGACGAGCAGGAACGCGCCTGGCCGCTTGGCCCGGTGCCACTGCTGATCGGCGCGGACGAATGGGCACATATCGAACGCGGCCTCGCCCAGCGCGCCGACCTGCTCGAACGGGTGATCGCGGACATTTATTCCACCCAGTCGCTGGTCACCGACGGCAATCTGCCCGCCAGCATCGTGACCGGCAGCGCCCATTATTGGCGCGTCATGAACGGCGCGCCGCCGCCGCAGGGGCATCAGCTTCATTTCTACGCCGCCGACATCGGGCGCGGCCCGGCGGGCGAATGGCGCGTGCTGTCCGACCGGGTGCGGACCCCGGTGGGGGTGGGCTATGCGCTGGAAAACCGCCTCGCTCTCTCGCGCGCCACCGGCGATCTGCTGGGCGCGATGAACACGCGGCGGCTCGCGCCCTTTTTCGACGAATTGCGCCGGGGGCTGGCCGCCGATTGCGCCCGGTCGGACCCGCGCATCGGCCTGCTGACCCCCGGCCGCTTCAACCAAAGCTATGCCGAACAGGCGCATCTCGCCCGTTATCTTGGCCTGTTGCTGGTCGAGGGCGAGGATCTGATCGTCACTGACGGGCAATTGTTCGTCCGCACCATCCAGGGGTTGAAGCGGATCGACGGGCTGTGGCGCTGGCTGGACAGCCGCTTCCTCGACCCGCTCGCCTTCGACAGCAAGTCGCGCATCGGCGTGCCCGACCTTTATGATGCCTGCGCGCGCGGCGGCCTGATGGTCAGCAACTGGCCGGGCGCAGGCGTGATCGAATCGCGCGCCTTCGCCGCCTTCCTGCCGCAACTGGCGCGCGCGGTGCTGGGCGAGGAGCTGATCCTGCCCAATATCGCGACCTGGTGGTGCGGACAGGGCAAGGAGCGCGCCTATGTGCGCGAGCGACTGGACGAACTGGTCGTCGGTTCCGCCTTCGATCAGACCGTGGCGGGCCTGCCCGACGCGCATTTCATCCCCGGATCGGCGCTGGACAAGGATCAGCGCGCCGCCCTGCTCGACGCGATGGCGCGACGGCCGATGGACTATGTCGGGCAGGAAGTGGTGAAATTATCGACCACCCCCGCCATCGTCGACGGGCAATTGACCCCGCTGCCCTTCACCCTGCGCGTGTTCGTGGCGCGCGATGCGCTCGGCCAATGGCGGGTGATGCCGGGCGCTTTCGCGCGCCTTGCGGGCCATGGCGACATTCGCGCCGCGCTGATGGGCCGGGGCGATATGTCGGCCGACATGTGCGTCATCGACAGCCAGCCCGTGCCGCCCGACACGCTGCTCGGATCGGGCGGCGCGCCCGCGATCCGGCGGGTGGGCGGCATGCTGCCGGCCAAGGCGGCGGACAATCTCTTCTGGCTGGGCCGCTATATCGAGCGCACTGAAATGACGCTGCGGTTGATCCGCGCCATCGTCGGCGGATCGATCGAGGCGGACATCGGCCCCTCGCTCGCCTCGCCCACCATGGCGCGGCTGGTCGGGCAACTGGCGCTGTGGGGCGCGATCCCCGGCAGTCGCGGCGCGGTCGGCCCGCTCTGCGCCATCGCACTGGGCGATAACAGCCAGGATGGCAGCGTGCGGACGCTGATGGGCCGGGTCGCCAATATCGGCGAAGGGCTGCGCGACCGGCTGGCGAGCGACGTGTGGCGGCTGGTGCGCCTGCCGCTGCCCCGCTTCGACGGCGCTGTCACCGAGACGCTGCTCGACGCCACATCCCGCATGATCGAACGGATTTCCGCGCTGTCGGGGCTGGCGGCGGAGAATATGGCGCGCACCGAAGCCTGGCGCTTCCATGATATGGGCCGCCGCATGGAACGGGCGATCAATGGCTGTCGCCTCGTCAGCCTGTTCGGCAGCGATGGGGCCAGCGCCGACGACCTGACCGTGCTGCTCGATTTGCAGGACAGCCAGATCAGCTATCGCACCCGATACCTGACTGGCCCCGCGCTGCCGCCGGTGCGTGACCTCGTCGCGCTGGAACCGCATAATCCGCGCGCGATCGTCTATCAGGCGGCGATGCTCGCCGACCATGTCGCCGCCCTACCGACCCTGCGCGCCGATGGCATGCCGGAAGAACCCAGGCGGCTGGCCGATGCGCTGGTCGCGCGGCTCGCGCCGCTGACCGGCGACATGCTGACCATGGCCGATATCGCCGATGTCGAAACCCGGCTGCTTGGCCTGTCCGACGCGATCGGCCAGCGCTATTTCCTGCAAGTGCGCAAGACCGAGACGATGGACCTGCTGTCATGATCTACCATGTCCGGCACCGCACCATCCTGCGCTATGCCAGCCCGATGCGGCTGGCCCGCTTCAACCTGCGGCTGCGGCCAGCGCCGTGGCCGGGCCAATGGACGTCCGACTATGTGCTGGAGGTCGATCCGCTGCCCTCGGCCATCGATTCGCGGCCCGGTGCCTGGCCGGTGCAGGTCGCCCGGCTGGTGATCGAAAGCCCGATCCGCCAGCTCACCATCGAAAGCCGCTTCCGCATCGGCGTGCAGGGCGGGGCGATCGTGCCGCAGGCGGATGATCCGACCATCGGCGCGGTGGCGCAGGCCGCGCTGGCCGAACGCGACATGGGCCCGGCCGCGCCTGCCCATTATCTCTACGCCTCGGTGCGCGCGCCGCTGTTGGCTGACATCGGTGCCTGGGTCGGCGATGGCCTCTCCCCCGACCGGCCGATCGTCGCCGCCGCGCTGGAACTGGCGCAGCGCATCCGCGCCGAATTTCGCTACGAACCGGGCAGCACCGACGCAGCCACCCCAGTCGCCGACGCCTTTGCCGCGCGCCATGGCGTGTGCCAGGATTTCGCCCATGTCATGGTCGTGGCGCTGCGGCTCGCGGGGCTGCCCGCCGCCTATGTCAGCGGCTATCTGCGCACCTACCCGCCGCCCGGCAAGCCGCGCCTGATCGGGGCGGATGCGATGCATGCCTGGGTCATGCTGTGGTGCGGACGGACGCGCGGCTGGATCGGCTTTGATCCCACCAATGGTGTCATCACCGGCGAGGGGCATCTCTTCGTCGCCATGGGCCGCGACTATGCCGATGTCGCGCCGATGGACGGGCTGTTCGTGGGCGGCGGCGGGCAAAGCCTGCACCTGATGGTCGATGTGGTGCCGGAGGAGGAGATGGCGGGAGGGGCGTAGCCCTCACTTAATCGCCCACATCCCCGAACAACAGCGGCATCCCCGTCCTTGGCCGGATGGTGAGGCGGCTGATCGGTTCGGGCTTGAACCCCGGCGGCACACTCAGGGCAAAGCGCCGCACGACCGCCGCGATCACCGTCATCACCTCCTGCTGGGCAAAACCCGCCCCAACGCAGACGCGCGGTCCCCGGCCGAACGGGAACCAGGCCTGTTTCACCATGTCGGCATTGGCGGGATCGTCGAAGCGATCGGGATTGAAGGCATGGGGGCAGGCCCAATTATCCTTGTTGCGCTGGGTCAGCCAAGGGGCGACCACCAGCATCGATCCGGTCTCCAGATGCTTGTCGCGCATGTCCATCGGACAGGTGACTTCGCGCGGCAGGAAGGAGACGGGCGGATAGAGGCGCAGCGTCTCGCGGAAGATATTGCGGAGCTGCCCCATTTCCTTGAGCATCGCGGCCGTCAGCGGCGCGTCGCCCGCCACCGCACTGATTTCCGCGCGCACCCGGTCCTGAATATGCCGACATTCGGCAAGCATATAGAGCGCCCAGGTCATGGTGCTGGCCGATGTCTCATGCCCCGCGAGGAAGATGGTCGATACCTGCTCCATCACCTGGTTGCAGGTGAAGGATTCCCCGGTGTCAGGATGTTTCGCCTCGATCAGCGACTGGAGAATGTCGCGATGCGGGGCTTCGCCACGCGCATGCCAGCCTTCATAGCGCGCCTCGACGATCGGGCGGAACACGTCATGGATGGCGCGCGCCGGGCCTTTCGAGCGTGTCTCGAACCAACCGGCGGGAATGCCGTACAGGCGCAGCATCGACGCGCTGTGCGCCAGCCGCTGGAACTTGCCGAAGGCGGTGTGGATGATGTTCGACCGCGCCGCGTCCAGCGTCTGCGAAAACAGCGTGCGGAAGATGATGTCGGCCGCCACATGCGTCATCATCGGGTCGATATCGACCGGCTGGCCGCGGTCGGCCGCCTCCAGCCGCGCCAGCAGGTCATCGGCCGCCGCCACCATCAGCGGCATCGTCCGCCCCAGCGCGGTATGGGCAAAGGCGGGATTGACCATCGCCCGCTGGCTTTCCCAATCCGCGCCATTGGCGGAAAAGACACTGTTGCCGATCAGCGGATCAAGGTTGCGGACCAGTTCGCTATGCTTGGGGAATGCGGTGCCGCCGCGCAATATCTGGTCCACCAGGCTCAGCTCATTGGCGATATACATGGTCCGGCGCGGCAGGCGGATCTCGCCCATCTTCATCGTATAGCTTTTGTCGAACAGTACATGGATCCAGCTATGCCAGCCGCGCAGAAAGCGTTTGACCAGCCCGCGCTTGCTGCGCGGCGGTTGCGGATAGGGCGGGGTGAAGAGCGGGTCGGTCACGGGATCGTCCTGAAGGCGGCGACGGCTTCGTCCACGGTGCGGGGGCCAGCGGTCAGGCTGATGAAATCGAGCGGCGAAAGCCGGTCGCCCACGCGCAGATAGTCGAAATGCGCCTCATATTTATTCGACCAGCCACCATGATAATTGTCCGGCTCATAGAAGAGATGGAAGCGCGGCGATAGCATGTCCACCCGCGCCGCATGATTGTCTGCGACAAGGTGCAGCGGATTGACATTATAATAGGCCGCGCCATCGGGCGGCGAGGAAATATCGACATAGCGGAACGCCTTGTCCGCCAGCGCCGCCAGATCAGCATGATACCAGCGTGCATCGCGGCGCAGCCCGATCACCGGCACCACCTGCCCCAGGCCGACCATGACGGCATGATCGGGCAGCGGCGCATTCCGCAATGCAAACACCCGGCGCAATATGCTCATGCCCAATATGGTGCCCGCGCTGTGCGTGACGATCTGCACTTCGTCCCAGTCGCCCTCCAGTTCCGCCGCGATTCGCTTGGCAAACTGGTCGAGCCGCGCGTCCAGTTCCGCGCCCGGCCCATCGGCGGCCAGCGCATGATGATAGGTCATGAAGCGCAGCAGCCAGGGGACGACCAGCTTGGCCAGCAAGCGCCCCGACAGCAGCGCGCTGATGCCGATGCCGATGAGCGCACTCACCCAGAAGGGCAACAGCAGCGACAGCAAGAGTGCGGGCACCAAGGCCAGCAACAGCGGGATCAGCACGGCAAAAACCGGCGGATAGAGGATCGTAATGACCGGCCCGGAGCGCAGCTTGCGCATCCGCCCGAACTGCATGAAGCGCGCATGGCCGAAATAGGCCCGCGCCGCCCGCAGTGCCAGCGGCAACGGATTGCGAATCCACACCTTGGCGATCAAATCTTCCCAGCGCAGATATTCATAATCGACCGCGACGCCCGCCTGCGCGTTCACGACGTCCCATTGCACCGACACCAGCGACCCGTCCGGCCCGGCGCGCCGGGCACCGTCGGTCACATCCTGCCCCGTCAGCTTGTGATAGCGCGCCGCCTGTTCGCGGTAGAGCTGATGATAGAAACGCACGCCGCGCGGATCGAAACCGCCGAGGTAGAAGACTTTACGCTTGAACTTTTGCACTGACCCAGCCCTAATCGGGGCATGAGCACACCCGAACGCGACTACTGCTATTTCATAGACCATCGCAAATACAACCGAAACATCGGTTGTCGCAAACATGACAATGCCTATGGCATTAATGGCGGCGGCAGCGAGCGCGACCGCTGGCGCGCCGACATGGCCTTTTACCGCCATATGAAGGGAGAGGGCGATCCGATGGCTTTGCCGTCCCTCATCGCCTGCCTCGCCTTTGGCTGGTTCTGCTGGAACTATCATCCGGGCAAGGGACTGTGGCGCGGGCAATTGTTGCGCCGCTTCGCCAAAGCGCCCAAATGAGCGCCATGACCAGCCCAAACCATATCTCTGTCGGTTCCGTCACCTTCGGCAACGACCTGCCCTTCGTCCTCATCTCCGGCCCCTGCCAGATCGAAAGCCGCGACCATGCACTGTTCATGGCTGATGCGCTGGCGCAGATCGCGCGGCAAGCGGGCGTGCCCTTCATCTTCAAGAGCAGTTTCGACAAGGCGAACCGGACATCCGTGTCGGGCCAGCGCGGCGTCGGCATCGACGCAGGGCTGGCGATATTGGCGGAGGTCAAGGCGACGCTCGGCTGCCCGGTGCTGACCGACGTGCATGATGCAGGCCAGGTGGCGGCCGCCGCTCAGGCGGTGGATATCCTGCAAATCCCGGCGTTCCTGTGCCGCCAGACCGACCTGCTGCTCGCCGCCGGTCGCACCGGCGCGGTCATCAACGTCAAGAAAGGCCAGTTCATGGCCCCCTGGGACATGGCGGCCGTGGCGCAGAAAGTCGCCTCGACCGGCAATGACCGCATCCTGCTGACCGAACGCGGCGCGAGTTTCGGCTACAACACATTGGTCAGCGACATGCGCGCGCTGCCCGTGATGGCGCAGACCGGCTATCCGGCGGTCTTCGATGCGACCCATTCGGTGCAACAACCCGGCGGCCTCGGCTCAGCGTCGGGCGGCCAGCGCGAATATGCGCCTTTGCTGGCCCGCAGCGCGATAGCAGCGGGCGTGGCCGCCATCTTCGCCGAAGCCCACCAAGACCCCGACAACGCCCCCTCCGACGGCCCGGTCATGCTCCCGCTAGACTGGGTCGCGCCGATGCTGGCGAAGCTGAAAGCGATTGATGAAGTGGTGAAGGCGTAAGGCGACCATCAGGAGAAGCCCCGCCTTGCCCTCTCCCGCCTTCGCGGGAGAGGCTACGGAGACTTGGCAGCTTGCTGCCTAGTCGATGTCGGTGAGGGTCTTCCTTGCAGCAGTCCGCAAGACCCTCACCCTCCCACGCCTGCGGCGCGGGCCCCTCCCTCTCCCGCGAAGGCGGGAGAGGTGTGAAGGTCGCCCTTGCGTCGCCCTCTATGCGGTCACGGCCGGACCTGCCCCGTCCCCCGCACGATCCACTTGTACGTCGTCAGCCCCTCCAGCGCCACCGGACCCCGCGCGTGCAAACGCCCTGTGGAAATGCCGATTTCCGCGCCCAGCCCGAACTCGCCACCATCGGCAAACTGGGTCGAGGCGTTCCACATCACGATGGCGCTATCCACCGCGTTGAGGAAGCGCTCGGCTGTCGCGGCATCGTCGGTGATGATCGCGTCGGTATGGTGGCTGGCATGGGCGGCGATATGGGCGATCGCCTCCTCCACGCCATCGACCAGCCGGATCGACACGATCGCGTCGAGATATTCGGTGTCCCAGTCCGCCTCGTCGGCGGGCTTCACCCGTGCGTCCATCGCCTGCACCGCTTCGTCGCCGCGCACTTCGCATTGCGCGTCGAGCAGTGCCCTGACCAGCGCGGGCGCATAAGCATAGGCGCTATCGATCAGCACGGTTTCGGTCGCGCCGCAAATGCCGGTGCGGCGCATCTTGGCGTTGACCACCAGTTGCTGCGCCATCGCCGGATCGGCCGCGCCGTCGACATAGCTGTGGTTGATGCCGTCGAGATGCGCCAGCACGGGCACGCGCGCTTCGTCCTGCACCCGCGCGACCAGGCTCTTGCCACCGCGCGGCACGATCAGGTCGACAAATTCGGCCGCCTTGAGCAGCGCGCCGACCGCTGCGCGATCAGTGGTGGGCACCAGTTGCACGACATCGGCGGGCAGACCAGCGGTGACGATCCCCTCGACGATCGCGGCGTGGATCGCGCGGTTGCTCTCCTTCGCCTCGCTGCCGCCGCGCAGGATCACCGCATTGCCCGCGCGCAGGCAGAGCGCTGCCGCATCGGCGGTCACATTGGGGCGGCTTTCATAGATGATGCCGATCACGCCCAGCGGCACCCGCACCCGGCGCAGGTCCAGCCCGTTGGGGCGCACGCTCTGGTCGATCACGCTGCCCAGCGGATTGGGCAGACCCGCGACCTGTTCCACCCCCGCCGCCGTCGCCGCGACCCGCCCCTCGTCCAGCCGCAAGCGGTCGAGCAGCGCAGGCGACAGGCCGTTCGCGACCGCATTGTCCATGTCGCGCGCATTGGCGGCGATGATCGACGGTGCCTGATCCCGCAATGCCTGGGCCGCACGGCGCAGCGCATCGGCCTTTTGCGTGTCGCTCGCCTGCGCGATCACGGCAGCGGCGCGGCGCGCGCGCGCGCCCATCGTCGCGATCAGCATTTCGGGGGTCTGGGTCAGGTCGTTCATCATCACTCTCGCCATTCGGATGCGCGGCGGCTTAGCATGAAAGCCGACCGTTGCGAAGGCGATAGGACCGGCGTCAGGCGGCCTTGGCCAACCCTTCGTCCTTGACTGCGCGAAACAGGCGGCAGGGCGGAATATTGCGCCATTCCAGCGCATCCTGCACCTCGCCGAACAGGGGATCGATCAGACGGCGCACGAAGCGCGAATATTGATAGATGAGGAATGCGCCGCCGGGCCGCAGCGCCGCACGGGTTTCCGCCGCAATAGCTTCCCCCACACCGTCGGGCAGGGTGGAAAAGGGGATGCCCGACAGGATATAGTCGGCCTGAACATGGCCCGCTTCCCGAATGAAGCGCCGCACATCGGCGGCCGATCCATGCACGACCCTCAAGCGCGGATCATCGATCTGCGCCTCCAGATAGGCAACGAAATCGACATTGAGGTCGATCGCCAACAGCGTCGCGTCCGGGTGCATCCGGTCGAGGATCGCCTGCGTGAAAGTGCCGACGCCCGGCCCATATTCCACGAACAGGCGTGTGCGCTGCCAATCGACGGGGTCGAGCATGCGCTTCACCAACGTCGCGGACGAGGGGATGATCGACCCGATCATGCCAGGATGCTTGACGAACTGCCGGAAAAACAGCCTCCACTGGCTCAGGAACGTGCCCTTGCGAGCGCGATTGTCGTTCTTTTTCAAGGGAATGGAGGCCATCAATATCCGCCTGTTTGTCATTACGGTCGGGCGTCGCAAAAATCGGCAAACCTTGCAAGCTGCTTTGCGCGCATCGGGCAGGAACGCGCAGGCGGCGATTGGTTTCCCCGCCGCCTGCGCGTCACCCTAGCGGTGAGGCTTGATCAGCCCCGCTCGCGCCCGCGCAACATGCCGGGCGACACAAAGCCGATCGGGTCGATCTGCATCGCGCTTTGTTTCAACGTCGCCTGGATCTGCTCATATTCCCGCTCCATTTCGGGCGTCACCGATGCGCGGGTTTCCAGCAGCGCAGCCTCGAAATGCGCCATCGTCACCTTCTCGACGGTCATCGACTGGCGCAGCGCGAACAGGCCTGCGCGACGCGACAGATCCTCCAGATCCGCGCCGGTAAAGCGCTGCGTCCGCGCCGCCAGCGAGGCGAGATCGACATCGTCGGCCAGCGGCATCTTGCCCGTATGGATCGACAGGATGCGCGCGCGCCCCGCCTCGTCCGGCACGGGGACGTAGATCAGTTCGTCGAACCGGCCGGGCCGCAGCAACGCCGGGTCCACCAGCGTCGGCCGGTTGGTTGCGCCGATCACCACCACCGACTGCAATTCCTCCAGCCCGTCCATCTCGGCCAATATGGTGTTCACCACCCGTTCCGTCACCGCCGGTTCGCCGAGGCCACCCCCGCGCGCGGGGACCAGACTGTCCAGTTCGTCGATGAAGATGACAGTCGGGGCCACCTGCCGCGCGCGGGCGAACAGTCGGGCGATCTGCTGCTCGCTCTCGCCATACCATTTGGACAAGAGGTCGCTCGATTTGGTGGCGATGAAGTTCGCCTGCGCCTCACGCGCGACCGCCTTGGCCAGCAGCGTCTTGCCGGTGCCGGGCGGGCCATAGAGCAGGAAGCCCTTGGCCGGGCGGATGCCGATACGGCGGAAGGCGTCGGGGTTCTTGAGCGGCAGCTCGACCCCTTCCTTCAACCGCATCTGCGCATCGTCCAGCCCGCCAATGTCGGACCAGCCGATATTGGGCGCCTGCACCATCACCTCGCGCATGGCGGACGGCTGCACCCGCTTGATCGCCGACAGGAAATCCTCGCGTGTGACGCACAATTCCTCCAGCACGTCGGCCGGGATCGTCCCGTCCTCCAGATTGAGGCGCGGCATGAAGCGGCGTACCGTCTCGATCGCCGCCTCGCGACACAGCGCCGCCAGGTCCGCGCCGACAAAGCCATAGGTGGTGCGCGCCAGTTCGGACAGATCCACCTTGTCGCCCAACGGCATGCCACGGGTATGGATACCCAATATCTCGCGCCGTCCGCGCTCGTCGGGGACGCCGACCACGATTTCGCGGTCGAAGCGGCCCGGCCGCCGCAGCGCTTCGTCAATCGCCTCCGGGCGGTTGGTCGCGGCGATCACCACCAGATTGGTGCGCGGCTCCAATCCGTCCATCAGCGTCAGCAATTGCGCGACCAGCCGCTTCTCCGTCTCGCCGGTCACTTGTCCGCGCTTCGGCGCGATCGAATCAATCTCGTCGATGAACAGGATCGAGGGCGCAGCCTTGGCCGCTGCCTCGAATATCTCGCGCAGCTTCTTTTCGGATTCGCCATAGGCCGACCCCATGATCTCCGGCCCGTTGATCAGGAAGAATTCGGCTTCCGATTCGTTGGCGACGGCGCGGGCGAGCCGCGTCTTGCCCGTGCCCGGCGGGCCATGCAGCAACACGCCACGCGGCGGATCGACGCCCAGCCGCTGGAACAGCTCAGGGTAACGCAGCGGCAGTTCGACCATTTCGCGCAACTGGTCGATCGTATCGGCCATGCCGCCGACATCGTCATAGGTCACGTCCGCGCGCCGCGCTTCCTTCGGCTCCTCATATTCGGGGCGCAGTTCGACTTCGGTTTCCGCGTCGATCTGCACCACACCCTTGGGCATGGTCGATACGACCACCAGACGAATTTCCTGCAAGGCATAGGCGGGCGCGGCCAGCATCTGGCGCAACTGCGGCGGCATGTCGCCGGTCGGCACTTGCTGCTGCCCCGCCGTCGCGACGACATCGCCTGCGGTCAACGGCCGCTGAAAGAAGACCCGCTTCAACGCTTCAGGATGCCCCTGCAGCCGCAAATTATTTTGTGCAGGCGCGAACACGACGCGCTGGGCCGGGCGCGGCTCGACCTTCTCGATATGCACGAAATCGCCCGACCCGGCACCGGCATTGGCCCGCTGCAACCCGTCGAGGCGCAACACGTCCAGCCCCTCATCTTCCTTGTACGGACGCACCACGCGCGCGGGCGTCGATCGCTTGCCGACGATCTCGATCACATCGCCTTCGCTTAGCTGCAACGCCGCCATTACCGTCAAGGGCAGCCGCGCAAGCCCGCGTCCCGCATCTTCGGGCCGCGCATTGGCGACCTGGATGCGGCGTCCAGTCATTTCCTCATCGGCCATCGGGCACCCCGTCCTTCTTGTTCCGTAACGAGATAGGAAACGTCGGCCGCCGCGAAAAGGGGGCCATGCACCGTGCCCAGGGCATAAAAAAAGGGCCGGCCACAAGGGCCAGCCCGTAAAGTTTTAGGAGAGGATGCCTGAAAGGCCTGCTCTATATGTAGCGTTAAACGCGATATTGCAAGTGCGAACGTAAAAGTTCCGGTTGCAAAAAATGCATCTTGCCATCGACCTGATTTTCCTGCTCTGTAGGGCGAGGATGCTTGAGACCGGAAGCAGCCCGCCTGACAATAAGTGATGACGCGGCGCAGCGCACCGGCGATGGAATAGTGAAAGACAATGCGGAGATTACCGCCTCTTACGGCCCTTGAGGCCTTTGTGCAGGTTGCACGTCTTGGTTCGGTCAAGGCGGCGGCGGAGGAGCTTGCGCTCTCGACTCCCGCGCTCAGTCGCCGGGTGCAGGCGCTGGAACGCTTCATCGGCCGCCCCCTGTTCGACCGCAAGCATCAGGCACTGGAAATCAATGCCGAGGGGCAGAGGCTGCTCGACGACATCGCCCCTGCCCTCGATTCGCTGGCGCAGGCGCTGGAAAATATCCAGAGCGGCGGCAACCAGTTGCGGTTGCGGCTCGCGGTGCTGCCGCTGTTTGCAACCCAGCGCCTCTTCCCGCATCTGGGCGCCCTGCGCGCGCTTCACCCCCAATTGCATATCGACATCGAAACGACGCCTCATGCGGTAGCGCGTCTGGGCGAAGGGCTTGACGCGGCGATCGTGCTGCTGGCCAAGGATATCGACCCGGCGCTCTACGCGCATGAGCTGGACCATGACGAAGTCTATCTGATCGGGCGGCGCGAACTGCTCGAACCGCCCCATGCGCTGACATCGCCGCAGGAACTGGCGCAACATACCGTGCTGATCCACCGCGACATGGCCCTGTCCTTCGACGCCTGGAAGGAAGCAGTCGGCATCCCCGACCTGCAACCGCTGGCGATCGACAATTATGATTCGGGCCAGTTGATGCTGGAGGCCGCGGCGCAGGGGCTGGGCGTGGCCGTCATGCATGCCAGCCATTTCAACCAGTCGGGCGATACCCGGCTGGTGCGGCTCTTCCCCGACACCCATGTCGACAGCCCCTATCGCTATTTCTTCGTCTGCCGCCCCCGCGCGCTCCAGACGCGGGCGGTGCGCATCTTCCGCGACTGGCTCGTCGCCGCCGACATCTGACCCGGCGCAGGACCGCAAGGGGAGACGGATCGATTCTTTCCCGCTATACTCTTAACCTTGTTTCACCTGCGCCGTTATGAGGGACATGACCGGGGCACTCTCTTCTTCCGCAAGCTCGCAACATGGGCTGACCGATCGACTGGCGCGCTGGGCCAAAGGCCTGTCGGGCAAGGCGGAAGAGGATAATGCTCCCAGTGAATCCCGGCCTCGGCCAGGCTCCTCGTCCAGCCGCGAAATCAACCGCCGCCGCCAACTTTATGAAGATATTGGTGATTTTCTCTTCGCCCATGATCTGGACCTGACGCCCATCAATTTCAGCGTCGCGCTCGATTATCTGACCGGCGCGAATATCGGCGTGGAAAAGGCGATCCGTGCCGTGATGATGGAGCGGGGCAAGATCACCAATGGCTGGATCGAGACGATCGCGGCCGAACAGCGCGCCGATGAGGTCACGCCCGATTCGCTGGCCATGATGCTGGACAAGGTCGAGGAAAATCTGACCCAGTTTACGGGCCTGATGCACGAATCGCGCAATTCGGCGAAGGATTATGGCGCAGCGCTGCAGGAACAGGCCAAGGATCTGGTCGAAGGCGGCGACAGCGAGCCGGTGCTGGCGCGCCTCGTCGGCCTCACCCGCTCGATGGTCGAAAAGACCCGCCTCGTCGAAACCCAGCTCCGCGAAAATCAGAAACAGACCAAGGCGCTCAAATCCAGCCTCGAAAATGCCCGTCGCGCGGCCGAACATGACCATCTGACCGGCCTGCCCAACCGCCGCGCCTTCGAAAATGTCCTGCGTGAGGAAGTCGCGCTGGCGCAGGCGCAGGGCGAGCAACTGTCGGTCGCCTTTTGCGACATCGACCATTTCAAGCATGTCAACGACACCCATGGCCATGACACCGGCGACCGGGTGCTGAAATTCGTCGCCGGCCTGCTGGCCAAGGCCTCCAACGACCGCTGCCATGTCGCCCGTCATGGCGGCGAGGAATTCGTCATGCTGTTCCGGGGCAAGGGCGCTGGCGAGGCCTGCGAAGTGGTCGATGGCGTGCGCGAGGATCTGGCCAACCGCAGCCTCGTCAACCGCGCGACCGGCGAGCGGATGGACCGGGTGAGCTTTTCCGCCGGGGTTGCCAATGTGCTGGCCTATGAAGACGCCCGCTCCGCGCTCAAAGCCGCCGACCGCGCGCTCTATCTGGCCAAGGAACATGGCCGCAACCGCGTCTATATCGCCGCCGAAACCGACTGATCGGCGCTATTTGCGCAGCAAAAACACCGCATGTTCCGCGAACAGATTGGCGTTCGCATGGGTGGTTTCCCGGTCGCCCTTCAAAAACCATTGCCCGTCGATGGTCCAGCCGCGCTCCTTCACCAGCGCGCGGAAATCATCGACGGTGACATGGTGGATGTTAAGCGTATCGTACCAGGTGTCGGGCAACAGCCGCGTCACCGGCATCCGCCCGCCCCACAGCAGCGACAGCCGCCCGCGCCAATGCGCGAAATTGGGGAAGGATACAAAGGCCTGCCCGCCGATGCGCAGCAATTCCTCCACCACCAGGTCGGGCCGCCGCGTCGTCTGGAGCGTCTGGCTCAATATCGCATAGTCGAAACTGGCGTCGGGATAGTAACGCAGGTCCGTATCCGCATCCCCCTGCACCACCGACAGGCCGCGCGCCACCGCCGCTGCGACATTCGACCCGTCAATCTCCAGCCCGCGCGCATCGACCCCGGCATTGTCGCGCAGCGCCGCCATCAGCGCGCCTTCGCCACAGCCGACATCCAGCACCCGCGTACCCTGCCGCACGGTCCGCGCGATCAGCGCCAGGTCGGGACGCAAGGCCGCGATCATGCCCGCCCGCCCTTCAGGAAGCCGTCGACCACCCGGTTGAGTTCGGGGCATTCCAGCAGGAAGGCGTCATGGCCGAACGGGCTGGACAGTTCGACAAAGCTCGCCTGCGCGCCGCTCGCGTTCAGCGCATGGACGATGATCCGCGATTCGGTCGTGGGATAGAGCCAGTCGGTATCGAAGCTGACGAGGCAGAAGCGCGCCTTGCTCGCGGTAAAGGCGTGCGCCAGCGACCCGCCATGATCCTCGGCAATGTCATAATAGTCCATCGCGCGGGTGATGTAGAGATAGGAGTTGGCGTCGAACCGATCGACGAAGCTCAATCCCTGGTGCCGCAAATAGCTTTCTACCTGGAAATCCGCGTCGAAACCGAACGTCTTGGCGTCGCGCCCCTGCAAGCGCCGCCCGAATTTCTCGGTCAGTCCGGCTTCGGACAGATAGGTGATATGCGCCGCCATCCGTGCGACGGCGAGGCCCGCGCTCGGCACCTGCCCATCGGCATAATAGTCGCCGCCACGCCATTGCGGATCGGCCATGATCGCTTGGCGTCCCACTTCATGAAAGGCGATATTCTGCGCGCTGTGCCGTGCGGTCGAGGCGATGACGACACAGCTTTCGACCCGGTCGGGGAAGAGGGTCGGCCAGGTCAGCGCCTGCATCCCCCCCATCGACCCGCCGATCACGGCGGACAGCCGCGCGACGCCCAGATGGTCGAGCAGCAACGCCTGCGCCCGCACCATGTCGGCAATGGTCAGCACCGGAAAGCGCATCGCATAGGGGTCGCCCGTCACAGGATCGATACTGGCCGGGCCGCTCGACCCCATGCAACTGCCGATGACATTGGCGCAGACGATGAAGTGGCGCGCGGGATCGACCGGCTTGCCATCGCCCACCATCCGCCACCACCAGCCGGGCTTGCCCGTGCCCGGATGCTCCGACGCGACATATTGGTCGCCGGTCAGCGCATGGCAGATCAGGATGGCGTTGGACCCATCGGCATCCAACTGCCCATAGGTTTCATAAGCGATATCGACCGGCCCCAGCCGCGCGCCGCTCGACAGGTTGAGCGGCCCGGTCAGGCGGACCTGGCGGCGCAGGCCGAAACGGCTGTCTTCAGTCGCGATGATGCTGGCCATGGTGCCGCCGCGCTAGGACCGCCGCCTGTTCCTGTCAATCGCCAGCGACAGGTAGCGCAATAGCTTATAAATCCACCCCGGCGGCAATCGCCTCCAGCTTGCGGATACGTTCCTTGAGGTCGGCGACCTCGATCCGCGCTACCGCCGATGGCGGCGCGGCGTCGTCGGCGCGGCGGTTCAGTTCGGCGCGCTTCAAGGCCAGCCAGCCATTCCAGCCGCGCAAGGTCGTCACCGCGATGATCGCCACGCCTGCCAGCGTGGTCAGCGCCATGGCCAGATAAAGATAGGGGTCCTGCATATGTGCCTCCCTGTCGAAAGGAACCGCGCTCAGTCGCGGTCCCGCAGCTTTTCGAATTCCCGCTCCAGCGCACTGGAGCCATCGGTCGCCAGCCGTTCCAGCACCGCGACCCGCTCTTTGAGCGCCCTCACCTCGGCGCGCAGCCGCTCGGTATCGGGGTCCGGGCCGCGCTGGATGACGTCTTCGCCCTTGTCGCGGCGCACGACGCCATATTTGGCCCGTAACACGCTGGCGATAGCGGTGATGGCAATGATGGCAACCACCATCTCAAAAGGATTCATGGCGCTTTAACTCCCTGTTTGGCGCGTTATGTCGGCCTTCAGTTGGCCACGCCGCGCAATTGCTCGATCTCGCGCGTCAATTGATGGCTTTCATCGGTGACGATCCGCTCGACCACGGCCAGCCTGTCCTTCATCGACCCGATCTCGGCGCGCAGTTGCGCATTTTCCTGGCTCAGCAGCGTGATCCGCTCGGCCATTTCCGCATTGCGCTGCGGATAGACGGGCTTGCCCCAGCTATTTTCCAGCGGATAACCGTTTTTCACCCGCAACCAGGTGGTAAATATCCAGCCGCCAATCGCCAACATGCCCAATCCCGCCGCGACCGGCGCAAATGCCTCAAATGGAAACATGATAATCTACTCCCTTTGTCGGCCGCGCCTCAGCGCAGCGCCTCGATATCGCGCGCGGTGCGGGTGGCAGGATCGGTGGCGATCCGTTCCAGCACGGCGATGCGTTCCTCCAGGCGGCTGATCCGGCCCACCAGCTTTTCGTTTTCATTGGAAAGAAGGTCGATTTTTCGACCAGCGTCGGCGTCGGTTCGATCAACGGTGCCGGTCCATTCATTTTCCACCGGATATCCGTGACGGGCACGGACCCAGGTGGTGAACATCCAGCCCAAAGTCGACATCGCGATGATGGCCAGGACAAAGAAAGGTCCACCGACATTCATGATTAGTCTCCCTGTTTTGCCCCAGGCTGTTTAGCGCAGGCTGTCGATCTCATCGGCCAGGCGCGTATTGCGGCTGGTATAATAGATTTCGATGTCTGCGAGGCGGCGGTCGATGTCGCGGAATTTGGACCGGACGTCGCGGGTGGAGCGCGCCGGGTTGGCGCGCACGCCCTGCCAGAATTTCTCGTCATCCCGGTCGCAATAAAGGCCGGTGGGTTTCTTGTCGGCGACGAAGCCGATCACGAAATAGCCCAGCAGCGTCCAGCCGATGATGAAGAAGGACAGGACCATGGCGACCCGAACCCAGACCACGTCGATCCCGGTATAATCCGCGATGCCGGAGCACACGCCCATGAACTTGCCATTTTGCTTGTCGAGGTAGAATTTGGTGCGGCGGGCGGTCATGTCAGTTTCTCCGGTCGAAGGTGAATTCGTCCGGCTCCTGCGGACGATGCGGGCGGAAATCGGGATTGTCGGCGGCGACGATCCGTTCGACCGTCTGCAGCCGCTCCTCCATCCGGCGGGCAAGAAGGTGGAGTTCATCCAGCAGCTTCTCATCCTCGTCGGTGATCTTGGGGGCCTGCTTCCACTTGGTGACATAGTGGAAGATCAGCCACGGCATGCCGATGAACAACATGCCGCACACCATGATGGGCAGAAAGACATCTTCCATCGGATCAGCCTTCCCTGTTCATGCTGGCCTTGAGCGCGGCGAGGTCGGCATCCACCTTGTCGGCGGAACGCAGTTCGGCAATCTCTTCTTCCAGCGTTTTGGGCTGGCTGCCCAGGTCCATCGCGTCGGCGCGGCCTTCGGCCATGTCGACCCGGCGCTCCAGCATGTCGAAGCGGGCAAAGGCCTCGTTGACCTTCTCGCCGGCATAGGCTTCGCGCACCCGCAGGCGGTTTTCCGCGCTCTGCATCCGGGTCACCAGGCTGTTCTGGCGCGCCCGCGCCTCGCGCAGCTTGGCCTGCAATTTGGCAATATCCTCTTCGGCGGCGCGCAGCGCCTCGTCCAGCGTCTCGATCTCATGGGCGAGATGCTCGGCCATGTCGGTCGCCTTCTGCCGTTCGACGAGCGCCGCCTTGGCCAGGTCTTCGCGATCCTTGGACAGGGCAAGCTGCGCCTTTTCGGTCCAGCTATCCTGCAAAGCGGTCAGCTTGGTGATGTGGCGGCGCATTTCCTTCTGGTCGGCGATGGTGCGGGCGGCGGACGCGCGCACTTCGACCAGGGTTTCCTCCATTTCGAGGATGATCATGCGGATCATCTTCGCCGGATCTTCCGCCTTGTCGAGCAGATCGGTCACATTGGCGGCGATGATGTCGCGGGTGCGGGAAAAAATACCCATTTTAACGTCACTCCTGGTCTTGGCTTGTCTTGGTGCCTTCGATGACCTTATGCGAGATAGCGCAGGGTCGCCGAATTGTGGGTTTCGCTGGCGAGGATCGGTGTTTCGCTGGCACGGGCCGGGCCGATCGCTGCCAGGATCAGGGTCGATCCTACCAGCAGGGCGGCGATGGCGACCGTCATCAGTTGGCCGATTTCGCGAACGCTGTTGCTGTTGTCTTCCATCTTATACACTCCCTGAACCTTGGCCTTCATCGATTTCCGCGATTATTTGCGGATTGCCCCTAGCTCTGCAGGGGCCGTGCCAATTTGCCGAAAGGCACGGATTTCCGTCATTTTTGCCCATCCCTTTCGGTCGAGTGCGGAATTTCGCTTGCGACAAGGTGGGAAATTTCACCATAAGTTGGGGTATGGAGAAAACGACCCATTTCGTCGGCCAGTCATTGGCCTTTCTCGACGCCGTCGAACTGGCGGGCCGGGCGGCCGAACTCAACCGCCCGGTGCTGGTGATCGGCGAGCGCGGGACCGGCAAGGAACTGATCGCCGAGCGGCTGCATCACTTGTCGCCGCGCTGGGGCGAACCCTTGATCGTCATGAACTGCGCGGCGCTGCCCGAAACCCTGATCGAAGCCGAATTGTTCGGCCATGAACAGGGTGCCTTCACCGGCGCCAACCGCGCGCGGCCCGGCCGGTTCGAGGAAGCCGATGGCGGCACGCTGTTCCTCGATGAACTGGGCACCCTGTCGATGGCGGCGCAGGAACGGCTGCTGCGCGTGGTCGAATATGGCGAAGTCACCCGCATCGGCGCGTCCAAGCCGCTGCGCGTCGATGTCCGCATTGTCGCTGCGACCAATGACGATCTGCCCGCCGCCGCCGATGCCGGGCGCTTCCGCCCCGATCTGCTCGACCGTTTGAGCTTTGAAGTCATCACCTTGCCACCGCTGCGCGCGCGCGAAGGCGATGTGCCGGTGCTGGTCGATCATTTCGGGCGACGCATGGCCGCCGAACTTGGCTGGCCGCAATGGCCGGGCTTCGACGCGGCGACGCTGGCGGAACTCGAAGCCTATGCCTGGCCCGGCAATGTCCGCGAATTGCGCAACGTGATCGAGCGCGCCGTCTATCGCTGGGATATGCCGAACCGCCCGATCAGCCGCATCACCTTCGACCCCTTCGCCTCCCCCTGGAAGCCCAAGCCGCTCATGCCCCGCGCCGCCGACCCCTGCGACCCGCCGGTGCCGACCGCCCAATCCAGCGCTGCCTCCGCCGCTGCGTCGGTCGATGACATTTGCGACCTGCGCGCCGCCGTCGATGCCTATGAATCCGCGATCATCACCGCCGCCCTCGACCGCTACCGCTTCAACCAGCGCGCCACCGCCAAGGGCCTCGGCCTCACCTACGACCAACTCCGCCACTGCATGAAGAAACACAGCCTGAGCGCGGGCTAATCCTCCCCGGCACGGGGAGGGGGACCGCCGCGCAGCGGTGGTGGAGGGGGCGTGCAACAGGGCGCACATCCTCGCCCACCCCTCAACCCGTCATCCTGACGAAAGTCAGGATCCATGAGCCGCTACGTCGCCCTGACGCGCAAAGCGTTGCGCCCATGGATCCCAGCTTTCGCTGGGATGACGGTCCAAAAAGGTCAGATCACCGCGTCGGCACAGGCTCCGCGCCCGAATAATCGTAGAAGCCCCGGCCGGTCTTGCGGCCATACCAGCCCGCTTCGACATATTTCACCAGCAGCGGCGCGGGGCGATATTTGGGGTCGCCGGTGGTGCTCAGGAACACGTTGAGAATTTCCAGCGCCGTATCCAGCCCGACGAAATCGAGCAGCGTCAGCGGCCCCATCGGGTGGTTCAGCCCCAGCTTGCAGCCCATGTCGATATCAACCACGCTACCCACGCCCTCACCCAGAACGAACACCGCTTCGTTCAGCATCGGCAGCAGGATGCGGTTGACGACGAAGCCCGGCGCGTCGAACGCCTGCACCACCGTCTTGCCGATCCGGCCTGCAAAGCCCTCGACCGCCGCCACCGTCTCCGGCGTCGTGGCGAGCCCGCGAATGACCTCGACCAACACCATCACCGGCACCGGGTTGAAGAAATGTACGCCGACGAACCGCCCCGCATCGGGTGCCGCCTGCGCCAGCCGGGTGATCGGGATGGACGATGTATTGGTCGCCAGGATCGCATCAGCCGCCAGCAACGGCCCGACATTGGCGAAGATCGCGCGCTTCACTTCCTCGCGCTCGGTCGCCGCTTCGATCACCAGTTGCGCGTCGGCCAACGGCGCGATCTCCCCCACCGGCCGGATGCGCGCCAGCGCCGCATCGGCATCGGCTTGGGTAATCTTCTCCTTCTCCACCGCCCGCGCCAGCAGTTTGGCGATCCCCGCCAGCCCTTTCTCCGCGCGGGGCAGGTCGATGTCCGACAGGATCACGTCATAGCCCGCCTGCGCCGCCACCTGCGCTATCCCTGCGCCCATCTGCCCCGCGCCGATCACGCCTACCGTGCGAATATCCGTCATGCGCCTTCTCTCCCTGGCTTGATTCCGTGCGCCCTTCCTAGCCTTCCCCCCGTCCGGGGGCCAGAGCGGCCCACTCCTCAAAAAGCGCAGGCGACAAAATGCGCCTGTTGCGCGGGGGAAGGACGTTTCGGCCTTTGCCTCAACCGCGCGCCATGGTTAAAAGCCCGCCATGACTGTTGCCGAAATGATGCCCTCTCCCGCGACCGGACGCTTCATTGCGGCCGTGCATCATTTCCCGCTACGCATCTATTTCGAGGATACCGACCTGTCGGGCCTCGTCTATCACGCCAATTATCTGCGCTATATGGAGCGCGCCCGGTCCGACATGCTGCGCCTGGCGCAGATCGACCAGCGCGCCGCGCATGAAGGCGGCACCGGCGTCTATGCCGTCACCGACCTGCAGATCCGCTATCGCCGTCCCGCCCGGCTGGATGACGACCTGATGGTGGTCAGCCGCGTGGCTCAGGTGAGCGCAGCGACCTGCACCATTCATCAGTCAGTCATGCGCGGCGACGAACAGTTGACCGACGCCAGCATTTGCGTTGCATGGCTGACGCCACAGGGCCGCCCGCAACGGCAACCCAAAGCCTGGACCGAAATTTTTAGCCGCCTTTGCCAAGGGGAAGACCTCCACCCATGACCCTCAACCTGCCAGACGTCGCCGCGGTGGCCGACGCCGCCACCATTTCCCCGCTGGCCCTGTTCCTTCAGGCCGACATCGTCGTGAAGGGGGTGATGCTGGGCCTGTTGCTGGCCAGCATCTGGACCTGGGCGATCATCATCGGCTTTTCGGTCAGCCTGCGCCGTGCCAGCAAGGAAAGCCGCAAGTTCGAGGCGGATTTCTGGAAGGCGGAGGATATTGACCGCTTCTACGAGACCCGTGGCAAGGTGGAGCATCCCGCCGCCAAGGTGATGGCGGCCGGCGTCACCGAATGGCGGCGCTCGACCGCGCAAAAGGTCGTCGATCGCGACGGCACGCGCGACCGGCTCGCCACCGCCATGTCCAGCACCATCGCGGCGGAAATTGATCGCCTGTCGGACCGGCTCAACATATTGGCCACGGTCGGTTCGGTCGCGCCTTTTGTCGGCCTGTTCGGCACCGTCTGGGGCATCATGCGCGCCTTTACCGCGATCGCCGCCGAACAGAATAGTTCGCTCGCCGTGGTCGCGCCGGGCATTGCCGAGGCCTTGTTCGCCACTGCCATCGGCCTTTTTGCCGCGATCCCGGCGGTCATCGCCTATAACCGCTTCAGCCACGGCATAAACCGCCTCGAATCCGCCCTCACCCGCTTCGCCGACAGCTTCTACGCGACCCTGAGCCGCGAACTGGAGGCCCAGCGATGAGCGCTTCCGTCCTTTTCACCGCACATTCCCAACCCCGTTCGGTTCGAGCTTGTCGAGAACGGCGCGCTTCGTTCTCGACAAGCTCGAACCGAACGGCGACCGGGACGGGAGTCCCCCGCTAATGGCCATGTCCGGCCCTCCCTCCGCCCGCCGGGGTCGCGGCCGCGCGCCCATGGCCGACATCAACGTCACCCCGCTGGTCGATGTCATGCTGGTGCTGCTGATCATCTTCATGGTCACCGCGCCGTTGCTGGTGACCGGCGTGCCGGTCAACCTGCCCGAAACCCGCGCCAAGGGGCTGGACCAGGACGCCAAGCCCACCGTCGTCTCCATCGACCGCGACGGCGCAACCTATGTCGATGAAGATGCCGTGGCCGATGCCGACCTGCCCGACCGGCTCGCTGAAATCGTCGCCGCCAATGCCGGCAATCCGGACGCGCCGCAAATCTTCCTGCGCGCGGACAAAGGGCTGGATTATGGCCGGGTCATGCGAGTCATGGCCGAACTGAATCGCGCCGGCCTGAACAAGGTGTCGCTGGTCTCGTCGCCTGACGCAGCCAGCGACGGTTCAGACTAGAGTCCGTAGGACAGGCTGGATGGAACGCGCGGAAAAGATTGGGCTGGGTGTCGCGACGGCGGGGCATGTGCTGCTGTTCGGGCTGTTGTCGGCCGGATTCCTGACGACCCCCAACCCGTTGAAGCTCAAGACCCCGCCGATGGAAGTCTCCATGGTGGACGAAGTCGCGCTGCAATCGACTGCGCCGCAAATCTCGACCGCGCCGCCGCCGCCCAGCATCGCGCCGGAACAGGGACCGACGCAGGACGCCGCGCCCGCACCGGAACCCGAACCCGCGCCCGAACCGACGCCCCAGCCGGTGCCCGCCCCGCCCAAACCGCAACCCAAGCCGCAGCCCAAACCGACCCCACCCAAGGAGGTCGCGAAACCCGCGCCTGCCAAACCCAAGCCCGCGCCCGCCAAGAAGGAAGTGGCCAAGGCAAAGCCCAAGCCCGCGCCCGAAAAGCCGGTGCCCGCGGCCAAACCGACACCGGCCAAGCCCACGCCCGCCAAGACGGCACCGGCCAAGGCCAAGGCGGACGCCAAGCCGACCAAGCCCGCCGCAACCGCATCGGCCAAGCCCTCCGCCAAGCCCGCGACCAAGGCCGACGCCCCCGCGCGCGCCTCCGGCCAGGGCAAGGCGGACAAGCCCAAAGGCTCGCTGCTCGGCAATGATTTCCTCAAGGGCATCGACACCAGCGCTGACGCGCCGCGTCGTCCCCCTGCCCCGGAACCGGCCGCCGCCATGGGTCCGGCCCAGAAATCGGCGCTCGACGCGGAATTGCGCCGTCAGTTGAAGCCGCATTGGCGTCCGCCGTCGGGCGCGGATGCCGATCAGCTTGTGACGCTGCTCGAAGTGCGGCTCGACAGGAACGGCGCGGTCATCGGTACGCCCCAGATAATCGACCAGCTTGGCGTCAACGCCAGCAACCGGCCACAGGCGCAGCTTCATGCCGAACGCGCGATCCAGGCGGTGAAGCTTGCTTCCCCGTTCCGCAACATGCCACCTGAATTTTACGACCAATGGAAATGGCTCCGGCCACTCCGCTTTGACGCGAGGCTGAACCGATGAAACCCACCCTGCTCCACCGTATCGGCATGGCGACCGCCGCGCTGCTCGCCTTCACCGCCCTGCCTGCCCAGGCCCAGTTGTCGGTCGATGTCACCGGCGAGATCGACAGCAATGTCAAGGTCGCGGTGCCGCCCTTGCCCGCGCAGCAGGAGGTGGCGACCCCCGCCGGCTCCGCCACGGAACTGGGCCGCAAGATCGCCGAAGTCATCGCTGCCGACCTCAAAGGCTCCGGCCTGTTCGACCCGTCGGGTCCGGGCGGCCTGCCGGTCATTCCCTTTGCCGAAGTCACCTTCCCCCAGTTCGACAAATGGGGTGCCTATCAGGCGCTGGTCCAGGGCTTCGTCCGCACCAGCGGCGGCGAATCCGACATTACCGTCGGCTGTTATCTCTACGACGTCGCGCTCAAGCAGGAACTCACCCGCCAGGGCTTCGTCGTTGCACCGCGCGACTGGCGGCGCGCCGCGCATAAATGCGCCGACGCCATCTATGCCCGCCTGTCGGGCGAAAGCCCCTTCTTCGACAGCCGCATCGCCTATATCGCCGAAAGCGGTCCCAAGGGCGCGCGGGTCAAGCGCCTCGCCATCATGGACAGCGATGGCGCAAACCATCGCTTCATCACCAACGGCCAGTCGATGGCGCTCACCCCGCGCTTCTCGCCCGACTATAAATCCATCCTCTATGTCAGCTATCTGGGCAGCCGGGTGCGCCTCTATGTCTATGACATCGGCGCCGGGCAGCAGCGTCTGGTGACCGAAAGCAACAACCCGACCTTCGCGCCGCGCTGGTCGCCCGATGGCCGCTATATCCTCTTCTCGATGGCGGTGGCGGGCAATACCGACATTTACCGCATCGGGGCCAATGGCGGAACGCCGGTGCGCCTCACCACCTCGCCCGGCATCGATGTCGGCGGCAGCTATTCGCCGGACGGCAGCCAGATCGTGTTCGAAAGCGATCGGTCGGGCGGTCAGCAGCTCTATATCATGAATGCCGACGGATCGAACCAGCGCCGCATCAGCCATGGCGGCGGCCGCTATGCGACGCCCGAATGGAGCCCGCGTGGCGACCTCATTGCCTTCACCAAAATGTCCGGCGACTTCAAGATTGCGGTGATGACGCCCAGCGGCGGTAACGAACGGATTTTGACCAATGGCTGGCAGGATGAACAGCCCACCTGGTCGCCCAATGGCCGCGTGCTGCAATTCTTCCGCACCACGCCCGGTCGGCAAGGGGCCAGCCAGGTGTGGCAGGTCGATCTGACCGGCGTCAACGAACGGCGCATCCCGACGCCTTTGAGCGGCTCCGATCCGGCTTGGGGTCCGTTGCTGCCCTGATAATTCTTCTACCGCGCTGTCCCGATGGAACCCATTCGTCTTGACAGCGTAACGAACTTCACGGACCCTGTCTGCCAACCACCCCCAGCAGACAGCGCTATAATAAGGAGACACGTCATGAAAATGTCCCGCACCCTTTTGATGGCCACCGCCATCATCGCGCTCGCCGCCTGCTCGAAAAAGCCACCCGCCGAACTGCCCCCCGCCCCCGGCGGCACCGGCACAACAATGCCCAGCGGTCCGATCGGATCGAGCGGCCCGGTCAAGGGCAGCCAGGAAGATTTCGTCGCCTCGGTATCCTCCGACCGCATCTTCTTCGCGCTCAATGAATATGACATCGACGCGCAGGATCAGGCGACGCTCCAGAGCCAGGCCGCCTGGCTCCAGCAGAACCCCGCCGTCCGCGTCACGATCGAGGGTCATGCCGACGAACGCGGCACCCGCGACTATAATATCGCGCTCGGCGAACGCCGCGCCAACGCCGCGAAAAACTATCTCGCCTCGCTGGGCATCGATTCGGGCCGCATCACCACCGTCAGCTACGGCAAGGAACGCCCTGCCGCCCTCGGCTCGGACGAAGCCTCCTGGGCGCAAAACCGCCGCGCGGTGACGGTAACGATTCAATATTGATCGTCCCTACGCGCTGATAAAGAGGCCCGCCCGTCCCCGACCGGCGGGCCTCTTTGTGGGCACTGCTAGCGCCGGATGACCTGAAATCAAATCGTCATTGCGAGCGCAGCGAAGCAATCCATCGGCGCTACAATGGATTGCTTCGCTGCGCTCGCAATGACGAGCAGGAATTTCAAGGCAGCACACTCTGAAATCCTGCCCTGCAAGGAGAGCGGGATCGGCACCATCCCAACCCAAAACCCAGGAGAGACGGTGAGATCACCCCACCCCAGCCCGCTGCTCGGCCATCCGCAAACTCAACAATCCCAACAGTTCGACCCCAACCTCGACCGCACCATCGGGCAACCCACCCAGCAACCCCGCGCGCAATTCCGCCAGCCGCGCCGCAATCTTCTCCGCAAGCGTCTTGCCCGCCTCCGTCAGCGCCAGCCGGTTGGAGCGTTTATCATCCGTATCCGCGATCCGCTCGATCCACCCGGCGATCTGCAACTGGTCCAGCGTCCGCACCAGCGAGGGCGGGCTGATATCCAGCAGCAGCGCCAGCTCCGCCTGTCGCGGTGGTTCTCCAAGCTGATCGAGATGCACCAGGCACCATCCCGCGCTGCTCGACACGCCGAACTGCGCCAGCGCCGCATCGCCCATCTGCCGCCAGCCCCGCGCGACCGGGGCCAGCAGATGCAACAAAGCCAATTCCTGTTCCGCGTCCGCCATGTTGATTAGATAGCTAACTAATCAATTTTGCACAAGTCGCAACCTATGTCCGCCTCGCTGTCCGCTTTGTGGAAAAGGCGTGGGGGTTCGGGAAGCACCCGAACCCCCTGCGCCGTCAGGGCCGCCGCGTCCCCGTAAAGGCCGAAGCCCCGAACGCGCCCAACTGCATCGTGCCCGTAATCGCATCGCCGCTGACCGTCGCCTCGCATTCCAGCGTCATCGGCATCGGCATGGTCATTTCCATCTTCCAGGTCAGCACGTCGCCCGCGACCTTGCCATCGACCACGTCCAGCGATCCCATCATCCCGGCAAAGGTGCCATTGAACCGCTCCCCATTGCTGATGACGGTAAAGACGCCATTCTGATCGCCCATCGGCGTCTTGGCCACGCAATCATAAGCGCCATCGACAGTTGCCATCTCGTTCACTCCTTTAGGTTTTTTCTCAGTCAGCCAGGGTGCCGGTTTCGACCGGCAAGCCCACCGCGTCAAGCTGCGGCCGCACCAGTTTCGCATCGCCCACCACGACCCAGATCAGCCCGTCGGCGTTGATCGCCTCGCGCGCCGCCTTGTCGAAATCGGCCGCGGTCATCGCCCGATAGAGTTTGGGCAGCGTCTCGTAGAAATCATCCGCCCGCCCGATAAGATCGTTGCGCATCATCGCGCCCATCAGTTCCGAAGACGTCTCGAAACTGCCCGGCAGCGACAATATCTGGCCGTTGATCGTCTGGTCGCGCTCCGCCTGGGTCGTCCCCTTGGTCGTCAGGAAATCCTTGATGTCCTGCCGCGCCGCGATGATCGACTCGCCCGTCTTGTCGCTCTGCACCGGCGCATAGACCAGCAGGGGGATGGTGTCCTTCACCCCCGGCAACGCCGTCCCCGCGCCATAGGCCCAACCCTTGGTCTCGCGCAGGTCCATGGTCAGCCGCGACGTCGTGCTGCCGCCCAGCACCTCGTTGGCGGACTGGAGCGTCACCGGATTGTCGGTGCCCTTCTTGGACGTCAGTACCCCGGCCAGGATCATCGACTGGGGGCTTTGCGGCTTGTCGATCAGGATGATCCGCGCCGGCCGCGCCATTCGGTCCATGCGGAACAGCTTGGTCCCCTTCGCCGCCGCCGGGGCCTTCCAGTCGCCAAAGCGCTTTTCCAGCAAGGGCAGTAATTCGGCGAGGTTGGTGTCCCCGGTGACGAAGATCTTGGTATTGTCGGGCCGCAGCCAGCCCTCATGGAAAGCGACCAGATCGGCCCGCGTCACCGCCTTGACCCCGCTTTCCGTGCCGGAGCCGGTGAAGGGGATGCCATAGGGATGCGCCGTGCCATAGAGCAAGGGCGGCAGCATCCGCTGGGCGATCGCCATCGGCTGGGTCTTCTCGGACGCGATCCGGGTCAACATCTGCCCGCGCAGCCGCTCCACCTCATTGGGATCAAAGGCCGGGTTGCGCACGATGTCGGCCAGCAGCCCCAGCGACGCATCCAGATTGGGCTTGAGCGCGAACAAGCCAACGGTCGTGCGGTCCATGCTGTTGCCCGCGCTCACCGCCGCGCCCAGCCGCTCCTGCTCCTGCGCAATGTCCAGCGAACTGCGGCTCTTGGTCCCTTCGTCCAGCAGCGCGGTGGTCAGCGCCGCCGTGCCCAGCTTCGTCCGGTCGTCAGCCGCATTACCCGCATCGAACGCCACCGACACCCGCACCGTTGGCACGGTGGCGCGGCGCGCGAAGACGACCGGAATGCCGTTGCTGAGCTTCGCATGTTCGACCGGCGGAAAGTCGAGGTCCGCGACCGGCTCGATCGGCGGTTCGGCGATCTTGGTCGGTTTGGGTGGCGTTGCGGCCGTGGGCGCAGGCGCATCGGGGTCGCGGAAATAAGCGGGCTTCATCGTCGCATTGCCCGCCAGCGCATTATCCTCCGCCGTCCGCTCGCCCGGTGCCACGGTCAGTCGGAACACCGGCCGTCCGAGCCATTTGCGCGCCGCTTCCGTCACCTGTGCCGGAGTCGCTGCGGCATAGGCGGCCAGATCCTTCTTGTAGGTCGCGGGATCGTTCGAATAGACCGCCCCCTCGGCCAGCGTCACGGCCTTGCCGGAAAAGCCGCCCACCTTTTCCAGCCCCGAAATCGTCCCGGCCACCCGCTGCGTGGCGGCGCGCTGCACTTCGTCGGCGCTCGGCCCGTTGGTCAGATAATCGGCCAGCAGTTGGTCGAGCCGCTTGCCCACCGTCGCCGCGTCCACACCCGGCTTCACGTCCACCGTGATCTCGGCGATGCTCAGCTTTTCGAACGGCTGGACATTGGCCTTGACGCCCACCGCCACCTTCTCATCCCGCACCAGCGTCGTATAGAGCCGCGACGATCCCAGCCCGCCGAACACCGATAGCGCCAGGTCGATAGCGGGCAGGTCCGCGCCGTTGACGCCGGGCACCACCCAGTTGCGATAGAGCCGCGTCGCCGCGACATTATCCTTCATCAGCTTCTCGACATCCTTGTCGAGCGTCGGGACGGTCGCGTCCACATCCTGGGGCGGCGGCCCGGCGGGGATGTTGCCGAACCAGCGCTCCACCTTCTTCTTCGCCGTCGCCATGTCGATGTCGCCCGCCAGCACCAGCACGGCGTTGTTGGGACCATAATGGGTCTTGAACCACATCTGCACGTCAGCCAGCGTTGCGGCATTCAGGTCCGCCATCGACCCGATGGTGGAGTGGCGATAGGGATGACCTTCGGGCAGCAGCGCAGCGAGTTGCGCATATTCGACCAGGCCATAAGGCTCATTCTCGCCCATCCGCTTTTCATTCTGAACGACGCCGCGCTGGGTATCCAGCTTCGCCTGCGTCACCGCGCCCAGCAAATGGCCCATCCGGTCGGATTCGAGGAACAGCGCGCGGTCGAGCGCGCCGGTCGGCACCGTCTCGAAATAATTGGTGCGATCGAACCAGGTCGTCCCGTTCCAGTCGGTCGCGCCGATATCCTCCAGCCGTCCGAAGAACGGCCCGTCGGCATTTTCCGACCCATAGAACATCAGATGCTCGAACAGATGCGCAAAGCCGGTCTTGCCCGCAGGCTCGAAGCGCGACCCGACATGATACCAGACCGACACCGCCACCACCGGCGCCTTGCGATCAGTATGGACGATGACGCGCAGGCCGTTCTTCAGCGTGAATTCTTCATAGGGAATATCGACCGCCGCCACGAGGCTGGAAAGCGGCGCGGGCGCGGCGACAGTGGCCGTGCCTTGCGCCACCGCCTGGGTCACGGGCGTCATCGCCAGCATGGACAAACCGATCAGCAGGGGCAGGCGGCGCGGCAGGGAAGACAGGATCATGAAGGAGCCTTCTGACTAAAGCAGCGGGGGTGAAGCGGCCCGCAGGATGGCGCTAGAATAGCGGGGCGTTTTAGCAGCGCAATACGCATACGGCTGGACAGCGCGAACGGCGACGATAGGTTCCACTCCATCATCGACCTTAAATGAGGTGCCCATGCGCTTTCGCCTTCCCGTCCTCGTCTCCCTGCTCGCCCTCGCCGCGCCCGCAATCGCGCAGGAACCGACCTTCTCGCCCGACGCGATCCGCGCCGACGTGACATTCCTCGCCGACGACCTGCTCGAAGGACGCGACGCGGGCACGCGCGGCTATGACATCGCCGCCCGCTTCGTCGCCGCCCGCTTTGCGGCGCTCGGCCTTACCCCAGCGGTCAAGGATAGCTGGTATCAGCCGGTCACGCTGGCATTGGCCGATCTCGACAAGACCGCGCCCGCCGCGCTCACCATCGGCGGCCAGCGGTTCGCCAATGGCACCGATGTCGCGATCGGCGGCTTTGGTCGCGAAGCCAAACAGAGCATCGCCGCCGGGGCCGTGTTCGTGGGCTATGGCCTGCAATCCGACCGCGAGAAGATCGACGATTATGCCGGGCTGGACCTCAAGGGCAAATTCGCGGTCGCCCTTTCCGGCTCGCCTATCGGCATGCCGAGCGAAGTCGGCGCGCATCTTGCCGCTGAAAAGGCGCTGGCGGCGCAGAAGGCCGGGGCCATCGGCCTCATCACCCTGCCCAGCCCCAGCTTGCTCGCCCGGATGCCTTGGGACAAGCTGCGCGAGCGCAGCAACGATCCCGTCGTCAGTTGGATCGACACCCAAGGCCAGCCCTATGTCCGCACCCCCGGCATCCGCGCCACGGCGACGGTCCATGGCCCGGCCGCAGAGGCGCTTTTCGCCGGGTCGCGCGGCAATCTCGCCGCCATCCTGAAGCAGGCGGGCAAGAAGGGTGGCCGCCCCAAGGGCTTCGCGCTCAAGCCACTCGTCACGCTGGAGCGCGCCAGTTCCGTCAGCACGGCCCCCTCGGCCAATGTGCTGGCGGTGCTCCCCGGCTCCGACCCGGCGCTGGCCCATGAATATGTGCTGCTGATGGCCCATCTCGACCATAATGGCGTCAAGGAAAGCGCGAAGGGCGAGGACAAAATCTATAATGGCGCGATGGACAATGCGTCGGGCACCGCGACCATGCTGGCGGTGGCGAAGGCCTTTACCGAAGGCGGCGCGCGGCCCAAACGCTCGATCCTGTTCGCCGCCGTCACGGCCGAAGAGGACGGCCTGCTCGGCTCGCAATATCTCGCCAAGCATCCGGTCCTGCCGGAAGGCGGCAAGCTGGTCGGCGTCGTCAATCTCGACATGCCGATCCTGACCTATGATTTTCAAGATGTCGTGGCGTTCGGCGCGGAACATTCGACGCTCGGCCCGATCGTCGATCGCGCGGCGCAATCGGTCGGCGTCACCCTCTCGCCCGACCCGCTGCCTGCCGAAGGCCTGTTCACCCGCTCGGACCATTATCGCTTCGTGCAGGAAGGCGTGCCCGCCGTGTTTCTGATGACCGGCTTTGCCGGGCCGGGCAAAGCGGCGTTCGAACATTTCCTCAAAACCCATTATCACCAGCCATCCGACCAGATCGACCTACCCTTCAACTGGGATGCCGCCGCCAAATTCGCCCGCGTCAACTATGCCATCGCCCGGCAGATCGCCGACGCGCCGGAAGCCCCGCGCTGGTATGCGCAGGATTTCTTCGGTGACGCCTTCGCCGCTGAGCAGCCCAAGGCCCCGATGCCCAAATAAGTCACGCGCCTGCGGAAATTGCGTATCGCCCCTTGTGTGGTTTTTGGGCAACACCACATGAGGGGCAGCATTACGAAGGGCCTGTTATGAACCTCGAAAAATTCACCGACCGCGCCAAAGGCTTCCTGCAATCGGCGCAAACCGTCGCGATCCGCATGAACCATCAGCGGATCAGCCCGGATCATCTGTTGAAGGCGCTGCTGGAGGATGAGCAGGGCATGGCGTCCGGCCTGATCAAAGCGGCTGGCGGCGACGCGCCCACGGCGCTGCGCGAAACCGACGCCGCGCTGGCCAAAATCCCCGCCGTGTCGGGCAGCGGCGCGCAGCAGACGCCGGGTCTCGACAATGACATAGTGCGCGTGCTGGACTCGGCCGAACAGGTCGCGGCCAAGGCGGGCGACAGCTTCGTCACCGTCGAGCGACTGCTCCTCGCCCTGACGCTGGCCATCACCACGGCGGCGGGCAAGGCTCTGGGCACCGCTGGCGTGAAGCCCGAAGCGCTCAACGCCGCGATCAACAGCCTGCGCCAGGGCCGCACCGCCGACACGGCGGGCGCGGAGGATCGCTATGACGCGCTCAAGAAATTCGCCCGCGACCTCACGCAAGCCGCGCGCGACGGCAAGCTCGATCCGGTCATCGGCCGCGATGAGGAAATCCGCCGCACCGTCCAAATTCTCGCCCGCCGGACCAAGAATAATCCCGTCCTGATCGGCGAACCCGGCGTCGGCAAGACCGCCATTGCCGAAGGGCTGGCGCTGCGCATCGCCAATGGCGACGTGCCCGACACGCTCAAGGACCGCACCTTGATGGCGCTCGACATGGGCGCGCTGATCGCGGGGGCCAAATATCGCGGCGAGTTCGAGGAACGGCTAAAGGGCGTGCTGGACGAAGTGAAGGCGGCCGAGGGCCATGTCGTCCTCTTCATCGACGAGATGCATCAGTTGATCGGCGCGGGCAAATCCGAAGGCGCGATGGACGCGGGCAATCTCTTGAAGCCCGCCCTCGCACGCGGCGAACTCCATTGCATCGGCGCCACCACGCTCGATGAATATCGCAAATATGTCGAGAAGGACCCCGCGCTCCAGCGGCGGTTCCAGCCCGTATTCGTCGGCGAACCGACGGTCGAGGACACCATCTCGATCCTGCGCGGCCTCAAGGAAAAATATGAGCTGCACCATGGCGTACGGATCACCGATGGCGCGATCGTGTCGGCGGCGACGCTCTCCAATCGCTACATCACCGACCGCTTCCTGCCCGACAAAGCCATCGACCTTATGGACGAAGCCGCCTCGCGCCTGCGCATGGAGGTGGAGTCCAAGCCGGAAGAGATCGAAAATCTCGACCGCCGCATCATCCAGCTCAAGATCGAGCGGGAAGCGCTCAAGAAGGAAACCGACCAGCCATCCAAGGACCGGCTGTCCGCGCTGGAGGCCGACCTTGCCAATCTGGAGCAGCAGTCGAGCGAACTGACCAGCCGCTGGCAGGCGGAGAAGGACAAGATCGCAGGCGAGGCCAAGATCAAGGAACAGCTCGACGCCGCCCGGCTCGAACTGGAACAGGCGCAGCGCGCAGGCGATCTCGCGAAGATGAGCGAGCTGTCCTACGGCACCATCCCGGCGCTGGAAAAGCGGCTGGCCGAAGCAGCCACCGCGTCGGACGGCGCGATGCTGCGCGAGGAAGTCACCGCCGAGGACATCGCTGGCGTCGTGGCCCGCTGGACCGGCATCCCGGTCGAACGGATGCTGACCGGCGAGCGTGAGAAACTGCTCGCCATGGAAGACACGCTGGGCAAGCGCGTCATCGGTCAGGCCCATGCGGTCCGTGCCGTATCGACCGCCGTGCGCCGCGCCCGCGCGGGACTACAAGATCCCAACCGGCCGCTCGGCAGCTTCCTCTTCTTGGGGCCGACGGGCGTCGGCAAAACCGAGCTGACCAAGGCGCTGGCCGGTTTCCTGTTCGATGACGACAACGCCATGGTCCGCATCGACATGAGCGAGTTCATGGAAAAGCACAGCGTCGCCCGGCTGATTGGCGCGCCTCCCGGCTATGTCGGCTATGAGGAAGGCGGCGTCCTGACCGAAGCCGTGCGCCGTCGCCCCTATCAGGTCGTCCTGTTCGACGAGGTCGAGAAAGCCCATGGCGACGTGTTCAACATCCTGCTCCAGGTGCTGGACGACGGCCGCCTGACCGATGGGCAGGGCCGCACGGTCGATTTCACCAACACGATCATCGTGCTGACATCGAACCTGGGCAGCCAATATATTGCAGGCCTCGCCGACGACGAGCCGGTCGAAAAGGTCGAGGATCAGGTGATGGAGGTCGTGCGCGGCCATTTCCGCCCGGAATTCCTCAACCGGCTGGACGAGGTCATCCTGTTCCACCGTCTGGGGGCCGCGCATATGGCCCCGATCGTGGACATCCAGGTCGCGCGGGTCGGCAAGCTGCTCAAGGACCGCAAGATCACCCTCGACCTGACCGACGGTGCCCGCGCCTGGCTCGGCCGCGTCGGCTATGATCCAGTCTATGGCGCGCGGCCGTTGAAGCGGGCGGTGCAACGCTATCTGCAAGACCCCCTCGCCGACATGATCCTGCGCGGCCAAGTGCCCGACGGATCGACGGTACGGGTCGAGGATGGCGATGGGGCGCTGGTGCTGACGGTCAGCTAAAGAGCGAGGGCGTTGCGGACCGACCGTAACGCCCCGTTTCCAATTAACCGCTCGGATTCATACCTACGCGATTGCGAGAGATCAGATCGTCGGCATCGCGATTTTGCTGCTCGGCACTGGCGCGCCATTGCGCATTGGTCTTACAAACCCGTTCTTTGCGGGCCAGAGATCCGATAACATCGAGCCGCTTGCACCGCACAGCATTAGGATCGTTACGATCCAGCTTGGGCTGCTCTTGCGCCAACGCCGAACTCGCGATTGTTAGCAGACTGATTACGACAACTGACTTCAAACCACGCATGAATATCTCCCGTGAAAGATGATCGCCTCCCCTCGATCCAGCCGGATCAACGCCATGATCATCGATCAGATGTCCAGCATGGTATCAGTCATTTTTCTGGCATCGACCGCAGCATAGAATTGCTTCAATAACTGTTGCTCCGCAAGTGACAAATGCGGGTTCCACACGTCGAATATCAGTACCACGCGCAAATGATCGGATTCGTTCCACGCTTCATGTTCGATCGTGTCGTCGAAAGCGAAGGCGACGCCTTCCTGCCAATTGCGGGTTTCCCCGCCCACACGAAAGTAGCAATCCGGTGGCACGATCAACGGCAAATGGATAATTGCCCGGCTGTTGGTAACGCCAGTATGTGCCGGTATACGGCTTTTAGGTCTAAGCAGGGAGAAAAAGGCCGAGGGTGCACGCCCTGCAATATCAGCGCGCGGGAGCGCTTCCAGCGCTGCAACGGTCTGCGGGCAGGCAGCGCAAACCGCTTCGTTTCGGACTCCATATTCCCATAAAAAGGCGGCACCCCAGTCAAGAGAATCATGCAACATCGTCCACTTATTTTGCGGTGTTCCTGGTTCCTGGCGCACATAGGGCCGGACGGCACCGTCCACACCCGCGAGCATTGCTAGAAATTCAGCGCGAATAATGTCCGTCTGCGCTTCGAGCGCCTCCATCCATGGAAAATGATGTCGGTCGAAATATTCCTCAGCCGGCAGGAATGGGTAATGAAGACCGGAGCATTGGTTCTGGTAGATCGTACGACGGCCAAATTCCCGATCTAGACAGGCTTGGAAACGGCGTCGGGCTGTAGGGTCGGCTTGGTCCAGGAGATCAGCGACGCCAGTTTCGATGCGCTTGGCGAAATCTGCCTGATGTTCACAAACATAATCACGCCCTTTCGCCAGCATATCGGCCAAAGCAGGGGGCAGGTCGAGCGTTCCGGCCGATAGTGCCAACGCCTTCCCCCAACTTTCTACGGCACCTTGCCCCTCACCCAGACGCTGGAGAAGCTGCGCCATACGGATCTGCGCCATCAAGTTGCGCTGATCGATGTCGATTGCCGCTTGCAGCGCCGAGCGTTCCGCATCCCGATGGTTCAGGCCTCTTTCGGCTGCAGCCAGGTTCATCCACAATGCTGCCTCACCGGGGTCGGCCGCCGTGGCCGCAAGAAAATAATCACGCGCGGACTTGAACTCGCCTTTGTCGAGCGCAAGCAAACCTGCCAGATTAAGCGCCTGAGGTTCCTTTGGTGCAAGCCTCAGCACCTGTGCAAGTAATTGTTCCCCCTGAGCGACCCAACCACTTTGCCGAGCCTGCGCTGCCTGCTGTAATAACCGACTTACTGCAATGTCCATAAAGCCCCCCGGCTTGCCCTTCACACGCGATAGCACAACGAAATGCGATAGCCAGTAAGGGTTTATCCTGGCAGCTTGTGCCTCCCCAAAGGTCATGCGAAACACCACTGCATGACTATTCCCGTTCCTTCCAATGGCGACATTATCACCGACCCAGAATGGCTAACGCACCGCTATGACGCCAACCGCAATAGCTTTCACATGGTGCGCGTAGCGAGGGAAAGGCACCGTCAGATTCCGTTTTTGACCGACGAATATCTTGGCGCTGATCTTCAACCGCGAGAAGTCAACCGCACCGACGTGAAGGATCATGCCGCCGCGCCTGCTCCACTGCACTTCATTTTTCATTCCGCTTTCTGCTGCTCGACCCTGCTGGTGGCTGCATTCGACATTCCTGGTGTTGCAATGGGGCTTAAAGAACCGATGCTGTTCAACGATATTTCGGGCTGGCACCATCGGGGCGCGACTGGCGCACAAGTCGCCCGCCTGTTGGACGAAGCCATGACCTTGTTGGCGCGCCCTTTCGGGCCGGGCGAAGCGGTCATTATCAAACCGTCAAATATCGCGAATCCGTTGATCCCGGCCATTATGGCGCTTAGGCCCGACGCGCGCGCGCTGCTTATCCATGCACCGCTTCCCGATTTTCTTGCTTCAATTACACGGAAAGGCATGTGGGGACGCCTATGGGTCCGCGATCTGCTTCAAAAACTTTTGCAGAATGGTGTCGTCAATCTTGGGATTGCGCCTGATGACTATCTCGGCCTGACCGACATTCAAGTGGCCGCTGTCGGTTGGCTGGCCCAACATATGCTGTTCCAGCGATTGACCCAACAATTTGGTGAGCGGATGGCGACCGTGGACAGTGAAACATTTCTAGCCTCCCCAGAGGTCGGACTATTTCATCTTGCTCAACATTTTGGTCTGCAGGTCGATAAAGCCATGGCCAGCGCGATCGTCGCAGGCCCCGTCTTTGCGCGCGACAGCAAGACAGGAGCGTCGTTTTCCAATGGACAACGTGCTGATGCAGCTAGGCATGGCATGTCCCTCCACGCTGACGAAATTGACAAGGTTTTGACATGGGCTGATCGAATTGCCGACAATATCGGCTTATCTTATCGCCTGCCTCGCTCACTTTTCGATTGAATCAAGCCATCCAACGAAAAAGGGCCGACATATTGCCGGCCCTTTCCCAGTGTCATTTTCGCTAATCGATCAGAAGCGCAGCTTGACCGCCGCACCATAGCGACGTCCCAGCGCATCATAGGTCGAAGGGAAGGTATTACCGCTGTTCCACGCGGTACCACCGGCATCCGAACCCACCAGAGGCGGCTTCTTATTGAACATATTCTGCACCGTCAGCGTCAACGTGACATTGTCGGAAACATTGAAGCGCGACGTAAAGTCGAAATAGTCATAAGACGGAATAGTGTTGAAATCTTCCGACTTGGTATAACCGACCGGCGTGCCAACGAACAAGTCAGGATTTTCTGACGTGAAGCCGTCAATATGGCGCCACAGCAGCGACACGTCGAAATTCTCGAACGCCAGGGTCGAACGCACCGTCCACTGGAATTCCGGCTGGAGCGAAGTGCAATTGACGCTGAACATGCCAGCACAATCACGGTTCACGTCGGTCGGGGTCGACTGGAAGGTCGACTTGTTGGTCCAGTTACCGTTTGCGGCCAGCGCCAAAGTGGCGAAGCCGATGTCGCGGCGATAGTTCAGGATCACGTCGATACCGTCAGTAGCCAGACGGCCCAGATTCGACAGACCAGTGAACAGGCCAGGCGTGGTGTTCGGATCGCCGTTCAGGCCGCCCGTGTTGGGATCACGACGGATGATCGTGCACGCCGGATTGCTGACGCTGAGATTACCGGCACCGAAGCAGGAGTTGATCGCATCGTCAGGCGAAGGCGTGGTGATCGCACCACTGACCTTGATGTTGTAATAGTCCACCGAGACCGAGAAGCCGGGGATAAACTGCGGCGTAAACACGGCACCGATGGTATAGCTGTTCGACTTTTCCGGTCCAAGAGCAAGGTTACCACCGGACGTCGCGTTCGCCTGGCTCGCGATCGGCACGTTGATCGAGCCGACATTACCAGGCGTTGCGCCCTGTGCGATACAAACGTCGCGCAACGTTCCGGTCGGTTCTGGCGCAATGCGCACGCCTTCGTCGTTGATAGACGCACAGGGATCGTTGGTCAGGCTGGTAAGGCCCGTGTTCAATGGCGAGAACAGTTCAGCGATGTTCGGCGCACGAACTGCACGGGAATAGCCGCCACGGAAACTCAAGCCGGCAGTCGGGGCCCAAGTGCCCTGCACCTTCCAGGTGGTGGTATTGTAGCCTGGATTGCCAACGGCATCCACATTGTAGCTGGAGTAACGCACACCGGCCTGCAGCGACAATTCATCGAAGAAGGGCTTGTCGCTGACGATCGGCAATACCAGTTCACCAATGGCCTCATAGACGTCGTAGCCACCATCGATGTTCGGCGAAGCACCACCAGCACCGCCCAGATCACCCGAACGAGCCAGTTCATCAGCGGCCTGACGAGCGGTATATTTGCGATATTCACCGCCAACAGCGAAGCTTATCGGTTGTGCGGCCCAAGGCGATGTTACGCCAAAGTCGCCCGTAACAGTTGCCCGGGCCTGCGCCAGGGTGGTGCGGGTCTGCACCGTGCTGTTCGCGGTCAAGAATGCTGCGCCTTCAGGCGAGATGCCACCGGCCGTCGGCGAGAACCAGTTGATGGGAACGCACTCGGAATTGCCGCTCAGGCAGGTCGCCGTATTGGTCGCCATCAGCGACTCACGAACACGCGAGTTCAGCGTATAGCCCTTGATGGTCTGGACTTGGTCGCTCTCACCATAGGCACCAAAAACGTCCCAGTCGATCGTGTCGGTGATCCCACCACGTGCGCCGAGACGATAATCGAACACAGTGTTGGTATATTCGCTGATACGCGGTCCCACTTCAACCGCACGACGGAACATAGCGGTGGTGACGGTCTGGAAGTTCGGATCATTCGGGTCGGTTGCCAGGGCACCGGCATCGCATGACGCTGCGGAAATTCCGTTGGCTGCGCAGAACTGGTTGCGAATGCCCGCAGTGAGGTAGGGGTTGCTCAGCGGAATTTCGACACCAATGCCGAACGAACCGGACGGTGCAATAATGGTGCTGACGGTATTTTTGGTGAACAGGCCACGGCTATACACTTCCACCGCATCGCTGACTTCATAGCGACCTGCAGCATAGATATTATAGCGTTCGAACGGCGTCTGGAAGATGTTATCCGGCGCGAAGTTGAACGGTGCATAGGTGCCTACCAACGATTGGCCATTCGGTGCGACCTGCAACGTGCCGCTGCCCGGAACGCTGAAGCGTGTGGGAACGGAAGTGCCCGATCCAGCGCCTTGGCCGGTGAAGGAACTGATCGTGTTCTGGCCGATCTTGCGCGCGCCCTGATAGACAGGGTCTGCCTGCTGATAGCCGATACCAAGCACGACATTGCCGCGCCCATCATCAAAATTGGCACCAGTGGTCACATCGAAGCGAACGGTGTGGCCGTCGCCTTCATCCAAAATCTGGGTAGCAGCCGTAGCTTCCAGGCCAGAGAAGTCGGACTTGGTGATGAAGTTGACGACACCGGCAATCGCGTCCGCGCCATAGGTGGTCGATGCACCGCCGGTCAGAACATCCACTCGCTCGATAAGCGCCAGCGGAACGTTGTTAAGATCGAAACGGCCGTTCAACTCAGCAGGCACGATGCGCACGCCGTCCAGCAGGACAACGTTGCGGTTGGAACCCAGCCCGCGAAGGTTGACGAAGGAGTTACCGCCGTTGCCGTTGTTGACCGCCGAACCGATGCTGGGAACGATACCGGGGATTTCACGAAGCAGTTCTTCGGCGACGTTAGTCTGGCGAAGATCAATTTCATCCGACGTCGTCACATTGACCGGCGAGGCCGACTGGAGATTCGGATTACGGATCAACGAACCCGTTACGATGATGGTGTCGCCGGTTTCGACTTCAGCGGCCTGCGGCGCTTCCTGTGCGAATGCGGCGGTTGCGATCAGCGACGCGCCGAGGATCGCCGGTGCGGCGCTGGCACGCAAAAGTGCCCTCTTGGAAAATGTCTTCACGGTCCAGTCCCTTGCTCTGGAGGTTGGCAGATGATCTGCCACTATTTCTACCTATGGAGGGATAAGGTGCCCGACAGCGATCCCCCCATATGCATGGTCGCGAAACTGCGCGGGGAGCAGGGCGCTGTAAAGCGCGGGAAAAGGGCATTCACCGCTTTTGAACGCGGCTGTATCATAAATGCAACAAGACCGTGATAGACCTGTTTTACAGCCGAATAGCAACATAATGTCTCATTGGAGCGTGAACGCGAAGCATTCATGTCCACAGCCCGTCCGTCATCGAATGAAAGTGGCGCAGGAGCGGCCACTCGTGGCGTTCCAGCGATATATTGACCTTGTCTCTGACCAATGCATGGTAGAGCAATCGACGGGTCGAATGGTTAGGAGAGACGGCATGAAGCGCTTTGGCACGACATTATGGGTGGTGCTTTTTAGCATAGCCGCCACAAATGCGGCGGCCGCGCCCAAGCAACAGCAGCCGCGACCGGAGATTTTCACTGACCTGTTGCAGTGCCGAACCATAACCGAAAATAGTGAGCGACTGGCCTGCTTCGACCGGCAGGTCGGCGCGATTGATGCCGCTGCTCAGCGCGATGAGGTCGTTGTGCTGGACAAGAGCGAACTTGCCAAGACACGCAAGACATTGTTCGGTTTTTCCTTTCCCAAACTTCCCTTCCTCGGCGGCGACGAGGTCGATGATAGGGGTGAAGCGAAGGCCGACGGCGTTGACCAGATCGAGGCGGTTATCGCTTCGGTCCGCAGCCTTGGCTATGGAAAGTGGCAGATCGAGCTCGACGATGGCGCGGTCTGGGCCACTACGGAGGCCTTGACGGCGCGCGACCCGAAGGTCGGCCAGAAGATCGAACTCAAGCGCGCCGCCATGGGTAGCTTCATGGGCAAAGTCGAAGGTGGCCGCGCGGTGCGGATGAAGCGGGTCAGCTAAAACGCTTTACCGCCCCTGTGGCATCGGCCCCGCGACCAGCAGCGGGTCGATGCGCGCGTCGTTCCACTTCATGCCCCAATGGAGATGCGGGCCGGTCGCGCGGCCGGTCGCGCCGATCGCGCCTATGCGTTGCCCTTGGGTCACAGTGTCGCCGGACCTTACATCGATTCGCGACAGATGCAGGAAGGCGCTGTTGAGACCATGGCCATGGTCGATCATCAGCAGATGCCCTTCCAGCGTAAAGGGTTTGGCCGCCGCAGCCAGAATCACCACGCCATCGGCAGGCGCGACAACCGGCGTGCCGGTCACGCCCGCGACATCGACGCCGCCATGATAGGCACCGGGTTGCCCCTGGTACACCCGCTGCGAGCCGAACAGGCCGGAAATGCGCCCCATGGCTGGCCAGATGAAGCTTTGTCTCCAACCCTTGGCATCGGTTTTGAGCGCACGGGCGGCAGCGATCTGAGCCAGTTCGGGCTTGCGCAGCGCCAGGAAGGCTTCCGTGCTTTTGGTGGGGCGCATCGGTGCATTGATGCGCTCGATCCGCCAGGGGCGGGGCGCGATGGTCAGGCTTTTTTCGATCGTTCGCCCGTTGGCGAGCTGCGCCGTCAGTCGGGTGGTGGGCGCGGCGTCGCGGTCGAAGGCGATCAGGAAGCGGCCATCGGCATCGACCGGGACGACCTCCTCACCCAGACGAAGCGAGATTATATTGGCGGGCGCACTGCCAGTCACCACGCCACCTTGCGTCATCGTGCCGGTAAGGCGGAAATCTTCGGATAGGGGCGGTGCCGCCGCAATCGTGGTTCCCAAGACGGCAGGCAACAGGATGAAGGCGAGACGATTCATGGAATGCGTTTCGCCGCGCGCTCCGCCTGAACCGATGCTTCCGCGCTGGCATAGGGTTCCTGCCGAGCGATGCTCCAATAGCGCAAATCTTCGAGCGCGATCTTCCGCCCCGTGACCGCGCACAGCACATGGTCGCCTGCCTGCAACACGCGGAAGCTGTAGGGCATATAATGAAGCCGGGCGATCCGGTCGCGGTTGGACATGAACATCGGTCGGGCCTTTCAGATGGTCAGGAGAAAAGATCCTGCTGCGGTAGCGCCTCGGCGCTGCGCGGCTTGCGGGACTGGCGGGGTGCCGAGGATATAGCGGCAGGGTCCGGCTTCTCAAGCAAGGCAGCGCCCTGCCCGACTGTTGCGTCGACCGTTCCATCCTTGAAATGCAGCGTCACCGTGCCCGCAGCTTGTGCGGCTTCGACCGACTGGACCAGCCGCCCCCCCGCCATCACGCGGGCATAGCCGCGCGCTAGCGGCCGGTCGGGATCGAGCGAGATGAAATGGCGCGACACCCGGTCGAAGGCGGTCGCGCGGTCGGTCAAGACCCGCGCCAGATAATCGGGACGCGGTCGCAACCGGTCGAGCCGCTCGCTTGCACGGGCGAGTTGCTGCTGAAGCAGCGCCGGTCGCAAGGCACCGCCCGCCTGCCCCAGTTGCGCGCGGGCGGCGGCGATCCGGTGGCGCAAGCCGCTGGCCAGGGCTTCGGACAATTGATCGAGCCGCTGGCGCTGCGGCGCAAGCAGCATGTCGGGGGTGGGCATCAGCCGCGCCTGCATGTCGAGGCGCTCTTTCGCCTGCGCCGCATTGCGACGAACCGCGCGTCCGGCCCGCAGGCCCATTTCAGCGAGGGTGGCGAGCAGGTCGGCGCGCACCGGCACCGCCATCTCCGCCGCAGCAGTCGGCGTGGGCGCGCGGCGATCGGCGGCATGATCGCACAGGGTCGTGTCGGTCTCATGCCCGACTGCCGAGATGATCGGGATGGTACAATCGGCAACGGCGCGGACGACGATTTCCTCGTTAAAGCTCCACAAATCCTCGATCGACCCGCCGCCGCGCGCGACGATGACGAGGTCGGGCCGGGGCACGGGGCCGTTGCCGTCCATGGCGGAAAAGCCGCGCACTGCCCGCGCGATCTGCTCGGCGGCCCCCTGCCCCTGCACCAATACCGGCCAGACCAGGACGTTGGTGGGGCAGCGGTCGGCAAGGCGATGGAGAATGTCGCGGATCACCGCGCCAGTGGGCGAGGTGACGACGCCGATGGTGCGGGGCAGGAAGGGCAAAGGGCGCTTGCGGTCGGCCGCGAACAGGCCTTCGGCGGCGAGCTTCGCCTTGAGCTTTTCGAGCAGCGCCATCAGCGCGCCTTCGCCCGCCAGTTCCATCCGCTCGATCACGATCTGATATTTGGAGCGGCCGGGATAAGTGGTGAGCTTGCCGGTGGCGATCACCTCCACCCCGTCCTGCGGGGAAAAGGCGAGGCGCTGCGCCCCGCCCTTCCACATCACGCCGTCCAGCACCGCATTATCGTCCTTGAGCGCCAGATAGAGATGCCCTGACGCCGCGCGCTTGAAACCGGAAATCTCGCCGCGCAACCGGACATGGCCAAAGCGGTCCTCGACCGTGCGCTTGAGCATGCCCGACAATTCACTGACCGAGAGCGGCGGCGCGTTGTCCCCTGCGCGTTCCTCCGCTAACAGGCGGCCCTTACTGTCATAGGCATCGAAATCCGGGGACATGGGCGACATGAATATCCTTTTGCTTGGCGGCGGTGGCCGCGAACATGCGCTGGCGTGGAAGCTAGCGCAATCGCCCCGGCTCGATACGCTCTACGCCGCGCCGGGCAACCCCGGCATAGCCGAGCACGCGACGTTGGTCGACCTCGACGCGACGGATCATCGCACCGTGCTGGATTTCTGCACCCGCCATTCGATCGGGCTGGTGGTGATCGGTCCCGAAGCGCCGCTGGTGGACGGGCTGGCCGATAATCTGCGCACCATGGGCGTTCCGGTGTTCGGCCCCAACAAGAAGGCAGCACAATTGGAGGGGTCCAAGGGGTTCACCAAGGATCTGTGCCAGCGCGCCCATATCCCGACCGCTGCCTATCAGCGCGTCACCAGCAAGGACGGTGCCATCGCCGCGCTCGACGATTTCACGCTGCCGGTGGTGATCAAGGCCGATGGCCTGGCGGCGGGCAAGGGCGTCATCATCGCGGAAACGCGGCAAGAGGCTCTCGATGCGCTCGACACCATGTTCTCCGGCGCGTTCGGCGCGGCCGGCGAGGAAGTGGTGCTCGAAGAGTTTATGACCGGCGAGGAGGCCAGCTTCTTCGCGCTGACCGATGGCAGCGCCATCCTGCCCTTTGGATCGGCGCAGGATCATAAGCGGGTGGGCGATGGCGACACCGGCCCCAATACCGGCGGCATGGGTGCCTATAGCCCCGCGCGCGTGTTGACGCCCGACCTGGAACGCCAGGTGATCGACACGATCATCGCGCCGACGGTGGCGACGATGGCGGCCGAGGGAATGCCCTATTCGGGCGTCCTCTATGCCGGGCTGATGCTGACCGGCCAGGGGCCAAAGCTGATCGAATATAATGCCCGTTTCGGCGACCCGGAATGCCAGGTGCTGATGATGCGTTTCGATGGCGATCTGGTCGACCTGTTGCTGAGCGTCGCGCAGGGGACGTTGGCCGAGCAGGGGCCGGTGCAACTGGCTGAGCGCACGGCGCTGACCGTCGTGATGGCGGCCAATGGCTATCCGGGCACGCCGGAAAAGGGCGGCGCGATTCAGGGAATTGATGCGGCGCAGGCGCAGGGGGCGATGGTGTTTCATGCGGGGACGGCGCAACGGGATGGCGCGCTGGTCGCTAATGGCGGGCGCATACTCAATGTGACCGCGACTGGCGAGAGTGTCGGCGCAGCGCAGGCGGCCGCCTATGCCGCCGTCGATGCGATCGATTTTCCGACCGGCTTCTGCCGTCGCGACATCGGCTGGCGCGAGGTTGCGCGCGAACAGGCGTGAAGGCTTGCCGTTCAGGACAAAGCGTCCCTACATAGCGGCACAATATTCAGGGAGGCGCGTGATGCAGGAATTCTTCATGGACTATGGGCTGTGGCTGCTGGTCGGTTTGCTGGTGATCATCGGTCTTGTCTTCCTGGTGTCGGGCAAGGGCAAAGGCGGCGAAGTTGCGCCGCCGGCCGCAATTGAAGCGGAATCCCATCCGGTTGCAGTCGAGCCGGTTGCGCCGGTTGTCATCGCGCCGGTCATTGTCGAACCCGTTGCTGTAGAGCCGATTGCTGTCGAGCCTGTCAGGGTGGTCGAAGCGGAACCTGCACCCGTAGCCGCCGTCGTGCCGGAAGTGTCACAGGAAGCGGGCGAGGACGACCTGCTGCGCATGAAAGGGGTCGGCCCCAAGCTCAAGGCGCTGCTGAATGAGTTGGGCATCACCCGCTTTGCGCAGATCGCCGCCTGGACTGATACGGATATCGCTGCGATCGACGCAAGGCTGGGCAATTTCAAGGGCCGTCCGATCCGCGACCAGTGGATCGATCAGGCGAAATATCTGGCAGCGGGCGATATTGCCGGATTCGAAGCGCATTATGGCAAGCTGTAAAGCCTGACCGTCAGCCCGGCGCACCGCCCAATATTTCACGAGCGCGGGGGGCCAGCCGATCCGTGGCGGCGGCATGAATGCCGGGCGCAGCGCAAAGCAGGCCGAAAGCGGTCGGTTTGGGGCGGTTGAAGCGCATGGGCGCACCCAGGGCGTCGGTGACCTTCGCCCCGGCCCGTTGGCAGATCAGCGCGGCGGCGGCGACATCCCATTCATTGCCCCAGCGCACCGTGGCGACCAGATCGGCCTCGTCGGCGGCCACCATCGCCATGCGCAGCGCGATGCTGTTGGGCTTTTCGACCGTCACCAGATCCCGGTCGATGCGCGGTAACTGATCGGCGGGGACGCGGGCACCCGGCAGCGTGGTGCGGTTGCCAGCGCGCAGCGTCTGTCCATTACGTGTCGCCGGGCCATCCGCCTGCGCGATCCACAATTCATTGCGCGCCGGCGCCGCCAATATGCCGAGCCGAACCGCGCCATCCTCGATCAGCGCGACCGACACCGCCCAACCGGGGCGTCCACGCAGATAATCGCGCGTGCCGTCGATCGGATCGACCACCCAGACGCGCGGCACGCCCAGGCGATGAACCGTGTCGGCCGTCTCCTCCGACAACCAGCCTGCTTCCGGGTCGATCAGGCCCAATCGGTCGCGCAGCAGCGCATCGACTTCCAGATCAGCCTCGCAAACCGGATGGCCCGGCACCTTTTCCCACTGGCGCACACGGGTATCGCCGCCTGCCCAGAGGGTCAGCGCATGATCGGCCGCATCGGCTACCGCCGACACGATCGCGCGCAGGTCTATCTCAGCCCCCGGCAACGGTCATTCCATCCACGCGCAGCGTCGGCACGTTCATGGCATAGCGAAAATGCAGGTCGTTGGCGGGGATGAGCGCGCGGAACATCGCCTTCAAATTGCTGGCGATGGTGATTTCCGACACCGCATGAGCGACCGCGCCATTTTCGATCAGGAAGCCTGCCGCGCCCCGGCTGTAATCGCCGGTCACGCCATTGACGCCCATGCCGATCAATTCGGTGACATAGAGGCCGCGCTTGACATCCGCCATCAGGTCGCCCGGCGACACCGTGCCGGCCTCCATATGGACATTGGTGATGCTGACGCCCGGCGCGCCGCTGCCGCCCCGGCTCGCATGGCCGGTCGGTTCCAGGCCCAATTGCCGCGCCGAAGCACTGTCCATCAGCCAGCCGGTCAGCACACCCCGGTCGATCAGCGCGCGCGGCGCAACCGGCAAGCCTTCGCCATCGAAGGGGCGCGAACGCAGCCCGCGCGGCAGTTGCGGATTGTCGATGATGGTGACACCCGATTCGAACAGCGCTTCGCCCAGCGATTCAAGCAGGAAGCTCGACCGGCGCGCAATGGCCGGGCCGACCATGCCGCCGATCAGATGGCCCAGCAGGCTGGAGCCAATGCGCGGATCGAAGATGACCGGCATGACGCCGCTTTCCACCTTCACCGGATTGAGGCGAGCGACGGCGCGCTGGCCTGCGCGCACACCGATTGCCTCGGCATTGTCGAGATCCTCCAGATGGCGCACGCTATGGCTGGCATGGTCGCGCTGCATGTCCGACCCGGCGCCTGCCAGCACGCTGGCCCAGGTCGAGTGGTTGGTGCCCGCATAGGCACCGGCAAAACCATGGCTGGTCGCCAGTGCCACCTGACTGCGGCCATTCGATGCGCCGCCGCCTTCGCTGTTGGTGATGCCGGGCACGGATCGCGCTGCCTCTTCCGCCAGCAGCGCGCGTTCGCGCAAAGCGGCGGGTTCGGGTTCCCGTTCGTCGGTCAGGTCGAGCGCGGGCGGGCGCTTCTTCATCAGGCGATCTTCGGGCGCGAGACCCGCATAGGGATCTTCCGGGGCTTCGCGCGCCATGGCGACGGCGCGATCGACCAGCGTGGCCAGCGTCGCCGGGTTCATGTCCGACGCGGAAATGCTGGCCGACCGGCTGCCGATGAAGACGCGCAGGCCGATCTCCTCGCCCTCCGACCGTTCGACATCCTCCAGCAGGCCGAGCCGCACCGACACGTTGGTCGAGGCGTTGCAGGCATAGATGGCGTCGGCCGCATCCGCCCCTGCCTTACGCGCGGCGCTGACCAGATCCTGCGCGCGCGACTGGGCTTCTTCTAGGCTGAGCATGGAGGCGTGGGTTTCCCGAAACGATAAGAGGAGCCTGTGGCCTTACGCGCTTGCGCCCATGGGAGCAACGCCCGCCAGCCAGCGGTCGAGCAGGTGCCAGGCGACTGCCATCTGCGGCGGCGCGAGGAAGGGCGCGCCGGGCTCCTCCGCTATCGCCGCGCGAACCGCGTCGGCATCGCACCAGAAGGCATCCTCTATCTCGGTCGGGTCGAGCGTCAGCGCATCGTCGTCTGCCTGCGCGATGCAGGCGATCATCAGGGAGGAGGGGAAGGGCCAGGGCTGGCTCATGACATAGCGCACGTCGCGGACACGGATGCCCGCTTCCTCGAACAGTTCGCGCGCCACGGCTTCCTCGATCGTCTCGCCGGGTTCGACAAAGCCTGCCAGCGCCGAATAGCGCCCCTGCGGCCAGGCATGTTGCCGCCCGACCAAAACCCGGCCGCGATATTCCGCCAGCATGATGACGACCGGGTCGGTGCGCGGGAAATGGTCGGCGGCGCAAAGATCGCAACGCCGCGACCAGCCTGCCTTGACCGGCTGGGTCGGCCCGCCGCAAACCGAGCAGAAGCGATGGCGCGCATGCCAGTGAACCAGGCTGCGCGCCGTGCCGTAGAGCGCGACCTCCGCCGCTGGCACCAGCCCGGCGATGGCGCGACTGCGCGAGGTCGGGATGAGGTTGGGGCCAAGATCGGCGACCAATCGCGCGAAGATCGGTTGTCCGGCAGGGTCGATGCCGAGCAGCACATGATCCGCGACATCAGCATCGGCCGCCAGCGGCTCCAGCAACAGATGGCCGTCCACCTCGACTGGCTCCAGCCCGTCAAGCACGAGCAGGCGCGCGGCGGGATCAGCAAAGGCTTCCGCCAGCTTGGCCGGGTTGGTGCGGATATGATCCACCCGGTCGATCGTGCCGCCAGCGAAGCCGGGCAGCTTTTCTATCACCGGATTAGTGCCGTGCATCGCTGACATCCTCTTTCTTCATGGCCGTTTCGGCCGCGCGCACGAACAGTGTCGGCAATCCTGCTTCCGCCAGTCGATCGATCGGCCACCATTCGCCCGCACCCGACGGCACATGATCCTGATCCACCTGGATCGCATGGACCGTCAATGCCAGCGAGAAATGGGTGAAGACATGCGCGACCGGCGGTTCCAGCCTTCGCCATGGTCCGGCGAAGGGCGGGGTCGGATCGGGCGCGTCGTTCCACGCCGATCCGGGCAAGCCGCGCATGCCCCCCAGCATTCCCTTGTCCGGGCGGCGCGCCAGCCAGACATGACCGTCCGCCCGCTCGATCCAGAAGGCATGACCCAGCCGATGCGGCTTGGCCTTTTTTGCGGCCTTGACCGGAAAGGCTGCCGGATCGGCGGTCAGGACGGCGGCGCAATCGGCGCGCAAGGGGCAGATGCCGCAGGCGGGATTGCGCGAGGTGCAGATGGTCGCGCCCAGATCCATCATCGCCTGGGCAAAATCCCCGGCGCGGGCATCGGGGGTGATTCTATCCGCCGCCTCGCGGATCGCCGAACGGGCAGCAGGCAGCGGGGTGGTGATCGCGAACAGCCGGGCGACGACCCGCTCGACATTGGCGTCCACCACCACGGCGCGGCGACCAAAGGCGATGGCGGCGACAGCAGCAGCAGTATAGGTGCCGACGCCCGGCAGCGCGCGAAGGCCGTCCTCCGTATCGGGGAAATTCCCGCCATGCTCGCTCGCCACCGCGCGCGCGCAGGCGAGCAAGTTGCGGGCGCGGGCATAATAGCCAAGCCCGGCCCACGCCGCCATCAGATCGGCATCCGCTGCCGCCGCCAACGCCTCCACGCTCGGCCAGCGTTCGGTGAACTTGGCGAAATAGGGGCCGACTGCCGCCACCGTGGTCTGTTGCAGCATCACTTCGGACAACCAGACGCGATAGGGATCGGTCGTATTGCTCCCCGGCGGCGCGCGCCAGGGCAGGCGACGGGCGTGGACGTCATAATGGGCGAGCAGGTCGCTCGCGATTTTTGACTCTCTACCCTCGACGCGCATGGCGGCCCTATGCCATGGTGCGAGCGATGACGGAACGCCCCCCAGTGCTGAAAGTGAAAAGCCGCGCCGCCTTGCCCGTCGAGCGGCCGCGGATCGGTGCGAGCCGCCAGATTGCGGACCTTATGCCCGACATCGGCCGCGCCGCTTTCCGCAAGTTCGGCTTCGTTCAGTCCAGCATCGTCACCCGCTGGACCGAGATTGTCGGCAGCCATTATGCCGCGATCACCGCGCCCGAATCGATTCGCTTCCCTGTCGGTAAGAAGGCCGGCGGCACATTGCAACTGACGGTGATGAGCGGCCATGGACCGATGGTGCAGCATATGCTGCCCGACATGATCGAGCGGGTGAATCGCTTCTTTGGCTATGCCGCCGTCGCCAAGGTGGCGATGCGGCAGGGCGATATTCTGCCAGCAACCGCCGAACGCCGCCCGCCACCGCGCAATTTGCGGCCGATCCCGGTCGAGCTGGGCGATTCGCTGCGCGGCATTGGCGATCCCGAATTGCGCACCGTGCTGGAATCGCTGGCACAGGGGCTTGCCAACAGCAGCGGTCCGCCCAAGATCGGCTGATGTCGTTACGCTTATGTTCAGTCGATGTCCGCCAGGAACCTCTCCCATGACCTATGCCCGCTTGCTGCCCCTCGCCCTCATCGCCCTGCCTGCCGCCCTGATCGCCGCGCCCGCCACCAACTGGGTAAGTCGCGTGGTTATTTCACCGATCGGCGGACATCTGATGGGCAATCCGTCCGCCACGACCAAGCTGGTCGAATATGTGAGCTACACGTGCAGCCATTGCGCCCAGTTTGTCGGGCAAGCGAGCGGGCCGCTCAAGACCGGCTATGTGAAGGGCGGCAAGGTCAGCGTCGAGGTGCGCAATGCGGTGCGCGACAAATATGACCTGACCGCCGCGCTGCTTGCGCGCTGCGGCGGCCCGGCCCGCTTCATGGGCAATCATGAAGCGCTGTTCGCCAATCAGGATGCGTGGATGGCGCAGATCGAGACCTATGATCGCGACGCGACCAAGCCGACCGACCAGATCGCCGCGCTGCGCGACATCGGCCAGAAGACCGGGTTGTACACGCTGATGGGCAAGCGCGGCTACAAGCCCGCGCAGCTCGACGCCTGCATCGCCAGCCCGATGGCGATGAAGCAGGTGATGGCGATGACCGACGATGCGTGGAACAAGGTGAAGATCACCGGCACGCCCGGTTTTACCGTCAACGGCACGCGGGTCGAAGGATCGACCTGGACCATCCTTCAGGCCGCATTGCCGCCAGCCGCGCGCTGATCTAGACTCGCCTTTCAATCATCCATCATCGGAGCCTTGCCCGTCGTGAAAGCCTTTTCCGGTCTTGCCCTTATCGCCCTCAGCCTGACCCTCGCCGCGTGCGGCAAGAGCGAGGAGGGCGCAAAACCGACCGGCGAGCCGGTCGCCGCCGTCGCACCGCCTGCGGGGACGAGTTGGTCCCAGACGGTGACCGAAACACCCGATGGCTATTATCTGATGGGCAATCCCGATGCGAAGGTGAAGCTGGTCGAGTTCGGCTCCTATACCTGCAGCCATTGCAAGGATTTCACCGCCGAAGCGTCGGAGGAAATCAACACGCTGGTCGACACCGGCAAGATGAGCTTCGAGTTCCGCCCCTATGTGCGTGACCCGATCGACATTTCGACGGCCTTGCTGGCGCGTTGCGGCGGCAAGGATATCTATTATCCGCTGTCGGAGCAGTTCTTTGCCAATCAGACGGCGATGTTCGACAAGGCGCAGGCCATGGGCGATGCGCGCTATCAGGCGGTGATGAACGCGCCGCCTGCACAGCGATTCGGACAGTTGGCAAATGATTTGGGCCTCGTCGAGTTCGCGCAGCAACGTGGCATTTCTGCCGATCAGGCCAAGCAATGTCTGGCGGATACTGCCGCAGCCGAAAAACTGGCCAAGGGCGTCGAGAGGGCCAACAGCCAATATCAGATCACAGGGACGCCCAGCTTCCTGATCAACGGCGTGCTGGTCGATAATGCCGCAAACTGGGCCTCGCTCCAGCCCAAACTCAAGGCAGCGGGACTCTGATTGCCGGCCGGGGGGCTGACATCGGCGCGCGCGCTTGAGGGAGCCGGGGCGATGTATCGCTCCGGTCCAATCCCGTGCAGATAAAGCGGCTCAAACTCTCCGGCTTCAAAAGCTTCGTCGATGCGACCGAATTGCGGATCGAACCGGGCCTGACGGGCATCGTCGGCCCCAATGGCTGCGGCAAATCCAACCTGCTGGAAGCCATTCGCTGGGTGATGGGCGAATCGAGCGCGCGGTCGATGCGCGGCGGCGGCATGGAAGATGTGATCTTCGCGGGCACCGCGACCCGGCCACAACGCGATTTCGCGCAAGTGTCGCTGCTGACGGTACAGGAACAGGGCGAATTGTTCAGCGCCGTCGATGTCGGCGCGGACGGCGAACTGGAAGTCACCCGTCGGATCGAGCGCGGCGCGGGTAGCGCCTATCGCGCCAATGGCAAGGATGTCCGCGCCCGCGACGTGGCGCTAATCTTCGCCGATGCCGCCACCGGGCCGCATAGCCCGGCGCTGGTCAGCCAAGGGCGGATCGCCGCCGTGATCGCCGCCCGGCCGCAGGAGCGGCGCGCGATGCTGGAGGAAGCCGCCGGAATTGCGGGCCTGCATGTCCGGCGCAAAGATGCCGAACAGAAATTGCGGGCTGCCGAAGCCAATCTGGCGCGGCTCGACGAAATATTGATCGATATGGACACGCGCGCCAACAGCCTGCGGCGGCAGGCGCGGGCAGCGGAACGCTATATTCGCCTGTCCGACCAGATCCGGGTGGCCGAGGCGCGCCTTTTGTTCGCACGCTGGCGCGAGGCCAATGCCAGCGCGGAATCCGCCCGCGCCGACGCCAAACAGGCCGATCATGGCGTGCATGTCGCACAGCAGGCGCAGGTGGCCGCCGTCGCCCAGGCGCAGGAAGCCGTGGCCCTGTTGGCTGACCGGCGCGCCGCCGCGCAGCAGGCGCGCGAGGATGCGAGCGAAGCGGGGCACAGGCTCCAGACATTGCGGACGCAGCGCGATGCGGTCGCGCGACGCTTGCAGGATCTCGTACAGCAAAGCGTACGGCTGGAAGAGGATCGGGCGCGCGAGGGAACACTGGCCAATGACGCGGCGGAGGCGATTGCACGGCTGACCGCAGAGATTGGCACGCTCAAGGCGCGGATCGCCGAGACCGAGACATTGCGGCCCGATTTTGCGGCACGGATCGCCGCTGCCGAGAGTGGCGCACGCGATGCCGAGTTGGATCTGGCCAGGGCGATGGCGAAGCAGGCGGGCGAGCAGGCTGAACTGCGCGTCGCGGAAGCCGCGCTGGTGGCCGCGCGCACCCGGTTGGAGCGGGCGGAGCGCGAGGCGTCTCGCCTTGCCGCCGAAGCGGCGGCTTTGCCCGATGCGGCACCGTTGGAGGCGCAGCGCGCCGAGGCGGTCGCGCGGCAACAACAGGCCGGCCTGGATCGGGATGCGGCCGAGGTGACGATCCGCGAGGCGGACGCCGCGCGCCAGTCCGCCAGCGAGGCGCGAGCGTTAGCGCAAGCTGCGCTGTCATCCGCGCGCGCGGCACTGGCGGCGCTGGACAGTGAAGCGGTAGCATTGCGTCGTGCCGTCGATAGTGGTTCGGGCGGGCGGGCGCGGGCGCTGGACCAGGTGAAGGCTGCGCCCGGTTATGAACGCGCCTTGGCTGCTGCCTTGGGCGATGATCTGGAAAGCCCCATTGCGACGGAGGGCAAGCGCCGCTGGGCGGGGGCGCAGGCGCAGTCCGATGATCCGACGCTGCCTGATGGCTGTGAGTCACTCGCCAGCCATATCAGCGCCCCGCCCGAACTGGCGCGTCGCCTGGCCCAGATCGGCTTTGCAGAGCAGGATGCGGGGCAGACGTTGCGCGTCGGCCAGCGTCTCGTCACCCGCGACGGGCAGATGCGGCGATGGGACGGCTATGTCGCCATCGAAGGCGGCGCGGCGGCGGCCGAGCGGCTGATCCGCCTCAACCGGCTGGAGGCGATCATGACCGCCCGACCCGCCATCGCGGCCGAGGTCGATGCGGCACAGGACGCAGAGCAGGCCGCGCGGGCATCCGAACAGGCCGCAAGCGATGCGCTGGCGGCGGGACGCACCCGACTGGCGCATGCGGAACAGCAGCAACGCGCCGCGTTGCGGGCCGCCGACGAGGCGACGACGGCGCTGGAGCGCCTGTCCGGACGACGCGAAGGGATAGAGGAGCGGCTGGTCGAGGCGCGGCGCGATTGCGACTCCGCGCGCACCGAGCAGGATATGGCGCAGGCCGCGCGCACGGCGATGCCCGACGGGGCGGACACACGGGCGCTGGTCGCGGCGCTGACGCAGGCGAGCGAGAAGGCGCGCGCCGCCGTCAGCCAGTTGCAGGCGGATCAGGCGCTGGCCGATCGCGCGCTGTCGAGCGACCGCGAACGGCAGGCTGCGGCCGAGGCGGAAGTCAAAAGCTGGCGCGCGCGGGCTGGCGAAGCGGCCAAGCGCATTGCGGCCATGGTCGCGCGCGGCGAGGCGATCGCCACCGAGCGCATGACGATCGAGGATCAGCCCGACGCCTTGGCGCAGGCCATCGCTGCATTGGGCGATCAGGGCGTGGCACTGGCGGAGGCCGCCGAAACCGCGCGACGGGCGGAATATGATGCGGAAGCGACGCTGCGCACCGCCGAACATCGTGCAGCACAGGCGGGCGAAGTGCTGGCCGCCGCGCGCGAGGCGCGCGCCACGGCCGTCGCCCGCGCGGAGGCCGCCGATGAAAAGCGCATCGAAACCAACCGCCTGTCGGGCGAACGGTTTGAATGCCCGCCGCCGCTTCTGCCGGAGAAGCTGGGCTTTGCCAGCGCCGACATCCGCATTGCCCAGACCGAACAGGCCGAGCATGACCGCTTCGTCACCGAGCGCGAACGGATTGGTCCGGTCAATCTGGTTGCGGCGCAGGAACTGGCTGAGCTGGAAGCCAGCCAAGCGGCCAGCCGCGCGGAGAGCGAGGAACTGACGCAGGCCATCCACCGGCTGCGCGGGTCGATCGGCAGCCTCAACCGCGAAGGCCGCCAACGCCTGCTCGCGGCGTTCGAGGCGGTCGACGGCCATTTCCGTCGTCTGTTCACCACGCTGTTCAACGGCGGGCAGGCGCATCTGGAACTGATCGACAGCGACGATCCGCTGGAGGCGGGGCTGGAAATCATGGCCCAGCCACCAGGCAAGAAGCTGGCCGCGCTGACGCTCTTGTCGGGCGGCGAACAGGCATTGACGGCGGTGGCGCTGATCTTCGGCCTGTTCCTGACCAACCCCGCGCCGATCTGCGTGCTGGACGAAGTCGATGCGCCGCTGGACGATGCCAATGTCGAACGCTTCTGCGACCTGCTCGACGCGATGGTCGCGCAAACCCAGACCCGTTATCTGATCGTCACCCATAATGCCGTCAGCATGGCGCGGATGCACCGCTTGTTCGGCGTCACCATGGTCGAACAGGGCGTCAGCCGCCTGGTGTCGGTCAACCTTCAGAGCGCCGAGGCCCTGCTGGCGGCGGAGTGATTTTTGTAGTTGTAAAAACGCTTGACGGGTTTGGGCCGGTGTATGAGTGCGGTGCGGTTTACGACCAAACACTATGCTAACACCGCTTGGCGCTAGTCACCTGAATCTGAAGTTCGCCTCATTGTTTTCCGGTAGAAGTGTTTGACAGAGGCGAGGATCTCGTCGGCGGACTTGGCCCAGCGGTAGGGCTTCGGGTTTTCGTTGTGCGCCTCGATGAAGGCGATGATGTCGGCTTCGAGCTCGGCGGTGGATCGATGAACACCACGTTGCAATTGCTTTTGCGTGAGTTCGGCGAACCAGCGCTCGATCTGGTTGAGCCAGGATGCCTATGTCGGTGTAAAGTGCACATGCCAGTACGGTCGATGAGCCAGCCAGGCCTTGATCCTTGGCGTCTTATGCGTCGCGTAGTTGTCCATCACGAGGTGTATGTCTGGGCCGTCGGGCATGGCAGCGTCGATCTGCTTGAGGAAATCGAAAAATTCGGTTGCCTGATGGCGCTTGTCGTACTTCCCGATCATCGCCCCTGTGGCGATGTCGAGTGCCGCGAACAGCGAGGTTGTGCCGTTGCGAACTGAGCATGGATGCGCCGATCGGGCACGCCTGGCACCATCGGCAGGACCGGCTGCTCGCGGTCGAGCACCTGGATCTGCGACTTCTCGTCGACACACAATACGACTGCTCGGTTCGGCGGCGACATATAAGCGCTGCCGACCGTGCAACGTGTCGGTAAGGTGGCGTTTGGAAGGCGCTGACGGTATCGTCACTCACGTTCGACAGCAAGCGGTGGATAGCCTTTGCATCTGTCGCGGAGGCCTCACACTGCTCATGAAGAGGTTTCAGGGGAACCCTATTGCCTGCTCGCGACCAGTTGCAGGTAGCCCAGGCAGGCTCTCGGCAATTCCTGCCGCAGCCGCTCGAAATCGTCATCGGCCATCCCGCTTTCCATGACGACGCGAACCGTTCCTCCCAGCAAAGCCGCGAGCATGAAGGCCGTGGTATCGGGATCGGTAAAGCCCGCGTCGGGAACAGCTTCCAGCAATGAGCGGATCGCATCTATCAGAAGGATCTTCGCGCGGTTCATCAATTCGGACAGGTCGAACTCAGCCGCGATGCCATAGATTGCGCGTGACGAGACGATATCAGCCATCTTGGCGTCGAGCCAGGCTGTGGCAAGCCCTTCCGCAACGCACTGCAGATCGCACCCTGCCAGACGTTCGGCGGCGGTCAGCATCGCCGTCACGATCATATCCAGTTGCCGCTCGACGATGGCGAACAACAGCGCCTGTTTGTGCGGATAATATTGGTACATTGTGCCGACCGAAACACCGGCCCGCGCCGCCACGCGCGTCGTCGTGAGCCGCGCGACTCCATCCGACAACAAAAGCTGAATGGTTGCGGTGTGAATGGCCTCGACCGTGACCGCAGAGCGCGTCTGCTGCGGCGTTTTACGGGGCTTTAGCAGGTCTGGCGCTGGCCGGTTCATATGCGAATTCCAAAACTGAAGGATCATTCATATCTTAGCGCCGTAACGCCACACATCACAAGGACCCATGCCATGAAAACCGTTTTGATCACCGGCTGCTCCACCGGCTTCGGCCGCGAAACCGCTTTATACTTCCTCGAACAAGGGTGGGCCGTCGTCGCCACGATGCGGGATCCGGCCGCCAGCACCTTACCTGCTTCAAAGCATCTGCGCGTCCTGCCGCTGGACGTCACCAGCGCTAAGAGCGTCGCGACCGCCTTCGAAGAGGCTGGCGAGATCGACGTGCTGGTGAACAATGCCGGCATTGGGTGGATGAACGCTATTGAAGGTACGCCGATGGATGTGGTGCAACGCATCTTCGACGCCAATCTGTTCGGCACGATCGCGACAATGCAGGCCGTGCTGCCCGCCATGCGCGAGCGCCGGTCGGGCGCGATCGTGAATGTGAGTTCCAGTTCGACCTATAAACCCCTGCCGCTGCTCTCCGTCTATCGTGCGAGCAAGGCTGCGGTGACATCGCTGACGGAGTCGGCTGCGCTGGAACTCGCACCGTTCAACATTCGCGCAAGGGTCGTCGTCCCCGGCATGGCCCCATCGACGAACTTCGCCGCCAACGCACAGGAACAAATTGCGAAAGGCGGCTGGTTCCCTGAGGCCTATCAGGACTTTGCCGATCAAACGATAGCGGCATTGCATGCGGCAGGATCAGGTGAAGTCACTACCGCGCGCGATGTGGCGGAAGCTGTTTTCCGTGCCGCGACCGATACTGACTGCCCGATGGTGATTCCGGCAGGAACCGATGCAGTGGCATGGGCAAATGGCGGATAACATGTTGGCTTTGAGATCATTTTGGCTTCATCGGAACCTGTTGCCCACCCACAAGCTGGCGCTTCCTTGCGCGACACATTTGCTACCACGGGACGAATCGCCAGGGACCGACCCATGTTGAAATCCATGCTGCACTGATCGCAAAGGTCCGGCGAGGCCGCGGCCCCTTCATTCCATCGGGCGGGTGCGCGCTGACAGCGGCGTGCTGAGGTCGATATCATCCCCCAGACCATGTTCGGTATCGAACTTGAAGACAAAAGGGTCGTTGGGGAATGTCATGTCGAAAGCGCCAACCGCCCGATCGGCACCATCGAACGTCACGCATGTCAGCGACAAGGCCGGTTCATAGGGGCCGATTTCCAGATAATGTGCCGCTTCCTCGCCGATCGCCACGGCCATGGCCTCAAAGTGCGAGCGCGCAAGATATATCCCATGCCGCTCCTGCAACAGCCGGTATAGGGGATAGCGTTGCAGATCGACGGTGGACAGCGCATCGGCGTAACGCACGGGGACATAGAGCGTGCCAAATGACCAAGGCACAGCGTCGCGAAAGGCGACGCGCCGAATAGCATGGATTACGGTTTCGCCGCTGAAATAGGGGAGAAAATTCGGCGGGATTTCAACCTCGCTGCGCTCCAATATCAATGCAGGCTTGCTGAACTCGGTCGAATATAGGTCTCGCAGCGAGGTCGCCCCCTTATCCCGCGCCGACGGCTTGCTGGAAACGAAGGTTCCGCTTCCCCGGCGGCGAACGATCAATGCCTCCGCTTCGAGTGCGCGCAGCGCTTGCCGCACCGGGACAACGCTGACGCCATAATCTTCGGCCAGCCGAATCTCCGGTTCGATCCGGCCACCAGGTGGCAGATGGCCACCAAGTATCTCCGACCTCAGTCGGTTAGCAATCTGATACCATAATGGCAGCTTGCTAGAAAATCCGTTCGCTCTCGATCCGGTGGATCGGTTGAAATCCTTGGCCATAGGCGCACATTATCAACCGCACCGAAATTAGCCAGCCAACCGATCCGCCGCACGGCCCATGGGCAAGGCCTCATATACGGCCATAGCCTTCTCTACGGCGATTTCGTAATGTGCAATTGCCGCTTCCTTGACATGGCCATAGCCGCGCACTTCCAGCACCAGTGCAGCGATGCGAGCCGCCTCGCCCAGCCGGTCCGCCCGCAATCCGGCAAGCAGACGATCAACCAGCCGCTCATAAGCGCCGATCAACGCCCGCTCCTTGCGGCGCTCTGCGGTGTAACCGAACGGATCGAGTGCTGTACCACGCAGCCGCTTGCCGCTGGCCAACAGGCGAAAGACGGGAAGCATCCATCCGCCAAAGGTCATTTTGCGAAGATGGCCACTCGCTTTATCGCGCCGCGCCAACAGCGGCGGGGCAAGATGGAAACGCAATTTGACATCGCCTGTGAAGCTGTCCTTCAGGGCTTTGGCAAAACGGCCCTCGGTATAAAGCCGAGCAACCTCATATTCATCCTTATAGGCCATTAGTCGGAACAGGCCTCGCGCGACAACGTCGGTCAGTGCGCCATCGCCCCCCAGCGCCTGCTCGGCGGCTGCGACACGGTCAACCGTTGCGCGATACCGTACCGCGTAAAATTCGTCCTGATATTGCGCGAGAAATGCGACACGCGGCGTTACGATGTCGGCATCCTCGTCGACATCATCCGCCTGCGCCGCCAGGCTGGCCAGCACGGCATTCGGATCGACCGCCAGCCGCCGACCGATAGCGAAGGCGGCACGGTTCATCGCGACGGCAACGCCGTTCAATGCGATAGCGGATTCGATCGCCGCCGGGGCCAGCCGGATCCAGCCCTTCTGCCAGGCAAAGCCAAGCATCATCAGATTGGAACCGATCGCGTCGCCCAGCAGATGATTGGACAGGCGCGTGAATGGCAGGCTGATGACCTGTTCATCCCCCGCCCTGCGCCTGAGCCGCGCGTCGAGCATATTGGCGTCGGGCAAGGCATTGCGATTTTGGGTAAAATCGCCGGTAATCGCGACATCGGCGTTGATCAGCACTTGGGTGCGGCCCGGCGCGATGGCGGCCATCACATCGCGGCTGTTACCGACAATCTCGTCACACACCAGTATGAGATCGGCGGTTTCGGCGGGTATACGCAGTGCCGTCACCGCTTCGTCGGCCAGGTGCAGGTGACTGACCACCGCTCCACCCTTTTGCGCCATGCCCACCTGGTCGAGCACCCCGACCTCGCGCCCTTCGACATGGGCCGCCATGGCCACCAGCGCGCCGATGGTCACCACGCCGGTGCCCCCCACGCCAGCAACGACCACGCGCTCATGCCGACGCGCAAGGGCCTCAGGCTCCGGCAGGCCAGCGACATCGATGGCCATGCCGCCTGCCACTTTTGCCGCGCGTGGCTTGCCACCCTCGACCGTGACGAAGCTGGGGCAGAATCCGGTCAGGCAGCTATAATCCTTGTTGCAACTGGACTGGTTGATCTTTCGCTTGGTTCCGAACGCGGTTTCGACCGGCTCGACCGAAAGGCAATTTGATTTGGCGGAACAATCGCCGCACCCCTCGCAGACCAGTTCGTTGATGAACACGCGCGTCGTCGGATCGGCGAGCTTGCCACGCTTGCGCAGGCGGCGCTTTTCCGTCGCGCACATCTGTTCGTAGACAATCACCGACACGCCGGGCCGGTCGCGCAATTCCTTTTGCAAGGCGTCCAGATCGTCGCGATGGTCGATCCGTTCGACCTTCGATCGGACCGGGCTGTTGCGATAGCGGTCGGGCTCGTCGGTGGAGAGGATGATCGTGGCCACCCCCTCGGCCCGCAACTGATCGACCAACTGTTCGACCGACAGCTCGCCATCCACTGATTGGCCGCCGGTCATCGCTACGGCAGAGTTATAGAGCAGCTTGTAGGTCAGATTCACCCCGGCCGCGACAGACTGGCGGATCGCCATGATACCGGAATGAAAATAGGTGCCGTCGCCCATATTGGCGAAGACGTGCTTTTCATCGGTAAAGGGGGCAAGACCGACCCAATGCCCGCCCTCGCCTCCCATCTGCGCGAAGCTCCCTGTGAAGGGGCGGTTATAGGCGGCAAGTCCGTGGCAGCCGATACCGGCAAGCGCGCGACTCCCCTCCGGCACCACGGTGGAGCGATTATGCGGACAGCCCGAACAGAAGAAAGGTTTGCGGATGGTGGGCGGCACGGCGAACAACGCCTGTAACTTCACGTTACCCGCAACCTGGGCCGCCGCGTCACCAACCGCGCCATTTCCGGTCACAGCAGCAATTAGCGGCCCGACCGCTGCGGCAATACGTTCGGGCGTAAGATCCGCAATCGCGGGCAGAAGCGCCGCCCCATCCGGCCCGGACTTGCCATAAATGGCAGGGGCGGCGGGCGTGCCATACAGGATCGCCTTGGCCTGCGCCTCGATGAAGGGGCCTTTTTCCTCGACCACGAGGATCATGTCCAACCCCTTGGCAAAAGCCTTCAGCCCCTCCGGTTCCAACGGCCAGATCATCGCCGGTTTGTAGAGCGCGACCCCATTTTGAGCCATGGCCGCTTCGTCCAGTCCCAGCAGGCGCAAGGCTTCGAGTATATCGAGCCAGCTTTTCCCCGCGCCGATCAGCCCGATCCTGGCCCCTGGCCGTTTCAGGACGATCCGGTCCAGCCCGTTGGCGCGCACATAGGCCGCCACCGCTGGCAAACGATGCTCAATCTGCCGCATTTCCTGTTCCAGCGGCGTTTCGGGCCAGCGATTGTGAAGACCGATCGCGGGTGCTTCGATCGGCGGCAGCACCGGCGTGATCGACAATTCGTCGGTATGGACGGCACGGGTCGAATCGGCGACCTCGGTGATGATCTTGAGCGCGACGCAAGACCCGGTATGACGCGACATGGCAAAGCCATGCAGGCCATATTCAACGACTTCCGCAGGGTCAGCGGGATAGAATAGCGGGATATTCAGCCCGGCCACCACTTCATCGGAATAGCAGGTGATCGATGATGATTTGGCAAGATGGTCATCGCCCACCGCCAGCACCACTCCGCCCTGCGGAGAGGAACCCTGGTAATTGGTGTGGCGCAACGCATCGGACGCGCGGTCCAACCCTGGCCCCTTGCCATACCACAGCGCGAAGACGCCATCGACCCGCGCACCGGCCGTCTGTGCAATCTGCTGCGTTCCGGCAATGGCGGTGGCGGCCATTTCCTCATTGACGGAAGGTTTGACGACGATTCCCAGCCCGTCGGTCATCTTTCGCGCGCTTGCAAAGGCCGTATCCAGCGTGCCCAGCGGCGATCCGCGATAACCGGCGACATAGCCGCCTGTACGAAGCCCTGCGGCCGCATCCCGCTGCGCCTGCACGATCATCAGGCGGACGAGCGCCTGCACCCCGGAAATCAGAATGCGGCCGCTCTGCTTCTCGAACCGATCCGATAGCGAAACTTGCGCCAACCCATCGGCCTTGGCCTGCGCGACGTTCGGGGTAGTCTGTTCGAGACTCATTGGCCCTCTCCTCCTCAATTACGTATATCGATATACGTTATTGTCACTGGATGCAAGTTGCCGACGAAGCACCTCGTCGGCCGTAAATGCCCGCACCCACGTCGATCGGCGGTTGTCATGCTGGTGGGGTGCGGGCTATCCGACCTGCGCGCGCCAGAAGTACGCGACAGACCGATTGACGGCGGTCCCACAGGCGAAAGGAACGGCAATGTCGATTGTTGCACTGGCGGGAGGTGTTGGTGGGGCGCGCATGGCATTGGCGCTGGCATCGGTTTTGCCGCCGCGGACGTTGAGCGTCATCGTCAACACCGGCGACGACTTCACGCATCTTGGCCTCGCCATTTCGCCCGACATAGACAGCGTCCTCTATACCATGGCGGGCATCAATGACGCGGTCCGCGGTTGGGGACAGGCCGACGAAAGCTGGGCGTTCATGGACGCGCTCCGGCGGCTTGGAGGCGAGGACTGGTTCGCGCTGGGCGATCGCGATCTCGCCACCCATGTGCTGCGCACGCGCGCGCTGGAGAGCCAGCCCTTGTCGGCCATCACCTGTACCATGGCTGCCCGGCTGGGTATCCAGCAGGCCGTACTGCCGATGAGCGACGATCCGGTTCCATCCATGGTCCTGACCGACCAGGGCGAGCTGGCATTTCAGGACTATTTCGTCCGCTTTCAGTCCGAACCGCGCTTCTGCTCGATCCGCTTTTCCGGCGTCGAAAACGCCCGACCCGCGCCTGGCGTGATCGATGCGATTGATGCAGCGGAAGGCATCGTCATCTGCCCGTCCAATCCGTGGCTGTCGATCGCACCGATCCGGGCGGTGCCGGGAATCGAGGACAGCCTGAACATGGCCCGCAGACGCGGCACCCCAATCGTCGCTGTTTCGCCCTTCATAGGCGGGGAGGCAGTAAAGGGGCCCGCCGCCAAAATCCTGCGCGAACTTGGTAAGGAACCGACACCTACCGCGATCGCCGATGTCTATGCCGGACTCGTGACGGATCTGGTCATCGATCATCAGGATGCCGATCTGCCCCGCCCCGAAGGCATGGCGGTGCATGTTACACACACACTGATGCGCGACGAAGCGGTACGCATCGCGCTGGGGCAGGCCGTCCTCGCTATCATCGCAAATCGCGGAAACTGATATAGGCTGCGTTATCGATGCGGCGGCCGTGCAAATCGCGCCCACGGCCATCGTTCAACTTTGGCCGAACCTCGTCAGCAACGCCTGGCGATCAAGCATATGGGCGGGCTTTTCCTTGGCGTCGGGAATTTGCGCGAAGATATCGGCGGTCAGGCCTTCAGGATCACGATAGACGACCGAAACGAGGCTTCCCCTGTCTTCGATCTTTTCCGGTTCATATCCCGCCACATGCATCCGCTCTACAGCGGCCACGAGAGCGGCTACCGTGGCGAATCGAATGCCCCCGCCCGCTACGCCGGTATGCGCGTCGGCCGTTGGCGATGGCTGGCTCGCCGCCGCTTCGCCCATATACATTTTCGCCATGCTGTCGCGATGGCCGAAAAAGAAGCGGTGATGCTCCTCGTCCCATGAAAAGGTCGATGTGCAGAAAGTAGGCTCAACGATCCGCGCCGCGCCGGTCAGTGTTTCGTAAAAGACTTCGCTGGCCTTCATATTGTTGGTCAGCAACGCCCAGTGTGAACGATAGCGTGGTTTCGGCATCTCCTTGATGTCGCTTATGCTGATGTGCCTGGTTGGTCCCGGCTTCATCGGAAAGGTGACGATCGTGCGTTGCATTTTCAGTTCCCTCCGTTTGTCAGAACCGGCCAGAGGCGGCGAGTTCCTGAAACCGTTGCGTGTTGAATATCTCATGATCGGGGATGCCCGCCTCCAGCATGGCGATCAGCTTGTTGAGATCATAATACCAGTCGTCGATCTTACCGGGGATACGCAGGTCGGCGGCTCCAAGCATCGCATCCTGGGCCTGTCGGCTCGTATCGTGGGCATCGACTCCCAACTCCACGACATTGCCTGCCGGATCGCGAAAATAAATCTGCATCAGCACCGGCGAGGTCATGACCTCATAAGGAACGATGCCATTGTCGCGGGCATGGCGGCACACATACACCAGCTCCGCCAGGCTGTTATAGAACCAGGCCATGTGCAGCACACCGCGCGCCATCTTGACCGGCGGCGGGGTCAGGTCCGGCCGGGCAATAATGCAGATTGTCTCCTGACCAGCATCAAGCAGATCGCTTGTCGGAATATCCTCCGCATCGCTTCGCACCGATCCGCAGAATAAGGTCTGATACCATTTCACGACGGCATCATGATTGTCAGGGGTCGTGTGGATCAGTTGGTAGCCAAAGCTGTGCGGCCGATCAGCTTGCGGTACGGAAAATTCCGGCAATTTGGACGTTTGCGCTTGCATCACTCTTCCAATCCTTATCGCGCTGCAACCCTAGCCGGAGCACGTAGAAGCGATGCCAGGCGAGGGGCAGTGGGACCACAGCATTATTAAGCTGTACTTTTGTCCAGTTATGGATTGTCGGGGCGTCATGTCAAGCCTGGATGCGACCAACCACCCGCTATGAAATGCTGGATGGCCCCGCTCGCCTCTGCCAGCGCCAACCAGCCTGATCGTCCCCCCTCTCCTCACCGTCTCGATCAACGACCGGGAAGACGATGACGATGATGCCTATCCCAAGCCCGCACGAGGGATATTCAAATTCGTCATACATTTCATAATGACGATATGGTATTTTGTGAAAACAGCTTGTATGGCGGTGGCGGTTGGAAAGTTTGCCCACCAGCAGGGACGAAAACGGACGCAATTCAGATCGGGCGCATGCGCTATCCTGGCGCGCGCACGATCAAGCCGACGTGATCGTGCCTTGTTGTTGAGGCTTGCGGACCATCCGACATGGCAGGCATTCTGGATATCAAATGTGAACATCATCGACAGGCGCGACTTCGAATTTCTGTTCAACTGGCTCGATCTGGGCGGATTGCTTGAACGTGACAGATTTGCCGGGCAATCGGTCGACGACGCGCTTTCGATCGTTGATCTGGCCGAACAAATTGCGCGCGAAGTGCTGGCACCGCACTTGCGGCTGTCCGATACGTGCGAACCGAGCCTGCGCGCCGATGGCAAGGTGGAGATCGTTGCCGAAGCGGCGCAAGCACTCGGCGTTCTTGCAGATGCCGGGCTGTTCAGCACGATATTCGATACCGAGCTTGGCGGCCTCCAACTGCCGCATATGGTCCATGTCGCCGCACTCGGCACCCTGATGAGCGGCAATCTGTCCACGGCCTCCTTTCTGTTGCTGACCGTTGGCAATGCTGCGCTGCTGGCCAATTATGGCAGTCCGGCACAGATCGAAGCCTTCGTGATCCCGCAGGTAGCCGGACGTCATGTCGGTACGATGTGCCTGTCCGAGCCTCAAGCAGGCTCCTCGCTCGCTGACATTCGTTCGCGCGCCCTGGCCGATGGCGAAGATGCGCTGGGGCGCAGGTTCCGTATTTCCGGCAGCAAGATGTGGATATCCGGCGGCGATCATGAGGCGCGCGAGAACATCGTCCACCTGGTGCTGGCCAAGGTGCCCTACGCGGATGGTTCGCTGCCGGCGGGCAGCAAGGGCATTTCGCTGTTCGTTGTCCCCAAATATCTGCCTGATGGACAGGCGAACGACATCGCTGTGGCGGGCCTCAACCACAAGATGGGCTATCGCGGCCTGCCCAACTGCGCACTGAATTTCGGCGAAGGCCGCAACAGTCCCGACGGCGCACCGGGCGCGATCGGTTGGCTGCTGGGCGATGTCGGACAAGGCCTGCCGCAGATGTTCCACATGATGAACGAGGCCCGCGTTTCGGTGGGGCTTGCCGCGACCATGCTCGCGGTACGTGGCTATCATATGGCACTCGACTATGCGCGGGACCGCGCCCAGGGCCGCCATCCCGGCATGAACCCGGCAGACGCACAGATACCCATTATCGAACATGCCGACGTCAAGCGCATGCTGCTGACGCAGAAAGCCTATGCGCAAGGGGCGCTCGGCCTCATGCTCTATGCTGCGCGCCTGATTGACGATGAAAAGACGGCACCTACAGCCCAAGCGCGCGAGGAAGCCGGCAAGCTGCTCGCTTTCCTGACCCCCATCGTCAAGAGCTGGCCTTCGGAATGGGCGCAGGTCTCGCTGCACCATGCCCTGCAGATTCACGGTGGATCAGGCTACACCCGCGATTTCGAGATAGAACTCCTCTATCGCGACAACCGACTCAATCCAATTCATGAAGGCACCACCGGCATTCAGGGCATCGACCTGATCGGGCGTAAGATGCGCCGCGAACAGGGCGAATCCTTTGCGTTGCTTGCGGAGCGGGTCAAGGCCTCCATTGCGACGGGGCGCACCATGCACGATGGCGCTGGTGGCGACCTCTCGACGCTGGCGCGGCAAGTCGAACAAGCGCTGGTGCAGGTCGAGGCGGCCGTCTCTGCAGTGCTGGCCAAGGCCGACAATGCGCAAGCACTGGCCTGGGGCACCCCCATTTTGTTCGCCGTCGGCCATCTGGTCATTGGCTGGATCTGGCTGGAACAGGCGATCGCCGTGTTGAACCAGGATGCTGCGGGTCAGATAGCCGATCGCGCCTTCGTGACCTCGCGCCTGCGCTGCGCCCGGTTCTTTGCCGAAACCGAATTGCCGAAAATCGCCGCATGGACCGGAGAGGTCCTTGCCGATTCAGACATTGTCTTCGGCGCGCAAGACAACGAATTCTAAGGGGGGAAGCGCATGTCGCTCAACGGACGTACGATCTTTATCACCGGCGGCAGCCGGGGCATTGGCCTGGCCATCGCATTGCGCGCCGCGCGCGACGGCGCGAACATCGTTATCGCGGCGAAGTCGGCAGAGCCGCACCCCAAGCTGCCCGGCACGATCTATACCGCAGCGCAGGAAATCGAGGCGGCCGGCGGCAAAGCCCTGCCGATCATGCTCGACGTGCGCGATGGCGACGCGGTAGAGGCAGCGGTGGCGCAGGCCGCGCAGCATTTCGGCGGAATCGACATCTGCATCAACAATGCGTCGGCGATCAACCTGTCATCCTCGGAAGATATCGAGATCAAGCGCTTCGACCTGATCCAGCAGATCAACATGCGTGGCACATTTCTCGTTTCGCGGGCCTGCATACCGTTCCTGCGCAAGAGCGATCGCGCCCATGTGCTGACGCTTTCGCCCCCGCTGACCATGCGAGCCGACTGGTTTGCCGCGCACCTGCCCTACACGATGAGCAAATATGGCATGTCGATGGTGACCTTCGGCATGGCGGAAGAGTTCCGCAAGGACCAGATCGCCTTCAACGCGCTATGGCCGCAGACCACGATCGCCACGGCCGCGGTCGAATTTGCGCTCGGCGGCGACGACATGATGCGCCGGTCGCGCAAGCCGGAGATCATGGCCGATGCCGCCCATGTCATCCTGTGCCGTGATCCGGCCTATACCGGCAATTTCCTGCTCGACGAGGGCGTGTTGCGGGATGTCGGAATACGGGATTTTTCCTCCTATAGTCACGTTCCAGGAGCCGATCTCGAAGTCGACATCTTCGTCGACCCGGACGCATAAGGTACGACAACGGCCCGGTGACACCACCAATAAGGGCCAACATGAAAAGGGAGAGATGCTGCATGACACAGTTTGACCCCGCGATCACATATGGACCGACACCCGTTCCGGCGCAGGAGTTCGATCATATGCTGGCGGCCTTCCGCGCCGCTGTCGCCGAGGCAGGGGACCGGCCTGCGCTGCATTATTTCGACCAGACCATCAGCTATGCCGAACTCGACGGACAGAGTCAGGCGCTGGCAAGCTGGCTCGTTGCGCAAGGCGTCGCACAGGGCGACCGGGTGATGATCTGCCTGCAGAACATCCCGCAATTCATCATGATGGCGCTTGCCGCATGGAAATTGCGCGCCATTCCGGTTCCAGCCAACCCGATGTACACGCCCGGAGAATTGGCGCGATTAATCCGCGATGCCCAGCCCAAGACCGTGCTTTGCCTCGACCATCAGGTCGAGGAACTCCGGGCGGCGGTCGAACAGGCCGAGACATCGAGCACCCTGCTGGCCACCTCGCCCCGCTCGTTCCAGTCTCTCGATGATGCCCGCGTCCTGCCCCAGCCCCCCTCCGGCGCAGTGGCGGTGCCCCTGCTGGAAGATATACTGGCATCGCCGCCGGTCCAGGCGGTTCCCCAAGTCGAACCGCAGGCAGACGATATCGGCCTCATCCTCTATACATCGGGCACGACCGGCATACCCAAAGGGGCCATGCTGCGGCAATCGAGCCTGGCCTATAACGCGCAGATCCTTGCTTCCTGGTGCGAAATCGACGCGGATTCCAGCCTGCTGGCCCTTGCGCCTTATTTCCACATCACCGGATTTGCCTGTCACATCGCGACGGCAATTTGCGCGCGTGCGGCGCAAGTGCTGCACTATCGCGTCGAACCCAGCCTGATGCTGGACATGATCCGGCGCCACCGGCCGACATTCGCGATCGGTGCCATCACCGCGTTCAACGCCTTGTCGAATCTGGCGGATATCACGCCGCAGGATATGGCATCGTTTCACCGCATCTATTCCGGCGGCGCGCCCATTCCGCCCGCGTTAATGGCCGACATCGAACGCAAGCTCCAGATCAAGATCCATTCCTGTTACGGCATGACCGAAACGGCAGCCCCCACGCACCTTACACCCGGATTGACGGCAATTCCCGTGGACGAGGAAAGCGGCACACTGTCCATCGGCGTCGTGCAGCCGGGAACACGGGCGCGGGTTGTGGACGACAATGGCGCGGACCTGCCCGCCGGGTCGGTTGGCGAACTTGTCATCTGTGGTCCGCAGGTCATGGTCGGCTACTGGCGCAAACCCGAAGAAACGGCGCAGACCATCAAGGATGGCTGGCTCAGCACCGGCGATGTCGCCTTCATGGACGCCAACGGCTGGTATTATCTGGTCGATCGCAAGAAGGATGTGATTATCGCCAGCGGCTTCAAGGTGTGGCCGCGTGAGGTGGAGGACGTGCTCTATACCTTCGACGCCGTGCGCGAAGCGGCGGTTGTGGGTGAGCCGGATGCCTATCGCGGCGAAACGGTGAAGGCCTTCGTCTCGCTCAAACCCGGCGCATCCCTCGATCCGGCCGAACTTCAGAAATATTGCCGCGAAAAGCTGGCCGCCTACAAAGTGCCGCGCGTGATCGAAGTGATGGACGAACTACCCAAGACCGTAACCGGCAAGATCCAGCGTCTGGCCCTGCGCGGTTAGCACCACCCAAGATATTTTTCTGGAAACCCGGCCCCTAACAAGGATTGCCACCATGCGTATCGTAGGAATGAAGACCCCCGACGGCGTAAAGATCGCCCAGGCCGCAAACGGGCAATATCGCCCCATCGCCCCGATCGAGGCCTTCTGGTCCGATCCCGTCGCGGCCGCCGCGAACGCGCAGGAAGGACAATGGCTGGACGATGTCGATCTGGCACCCGCCATCCCGGCGACCGGGCGCGTGATCTGCGTCGGCCTCAACTACCGGCTGCATGCCGAAGAAGGCGGCATGCCCATTCCCGAAATTCCGGTCGTCTTCGCACGCTGGGCGCAAACGCTGATCCCCGATGGCGCGCCATCGCCTGCCATGGCTCCGACATATGACTGGGAAGCCGAACTGGGCGTAGTGATCGGCAAGGCGGGTCTTGCCATCAGCGAAGCCGATGCCAACGATCATGTCTATGGCTATTGCTCGTTCAACGACCTTTCTTGCCGCGCGATACAGCTTGAAACGCCGCAATGGGCGCTGGGCAAGAACAGCGATGCCAGCGGCCCGATCGGCGCGATTGTCACCAGAGACGAAGCCGGCGATCCGGCAGACGGCTGGAAGGTTGTCACCGAAGTCAATGGCGAGGTTGTGCAGAATGGCGATACGTCGGACTTCATCTTCACCGTGCCGCAAGTCATCGCCTTTGTCTCGCGCGCGATGACGCTGCGGCCCGGCGACCTCATCATCACCGGCACACCGTCGGGCGTCGGCATGGCGATGAAGCCCCCGCGCTTCCTTCAGCCCGGCGATGTGGTGAAGGTGGAAGTCGGGCCGCTTGGTCCGGTGACGACGCCGATCGTGGCACGGCCATGAATATCTGCGTCAACCTGACACGCTAAGTGATAGTGCAGCGTTATTCCATCTGAGATTTGCAGCCCAGCTTTTCCTGGCAACAGGGCTGCAACTCTCCGGGGCAAACCAGCATGGCACGCCTACCCTTGCCCCACCTTTCTATCGAGGCAAGCTTGTGGGACGCTGCGCTTGCATCAAGACCATTGGTGCCCGTCCATGCCGTCACGGCTCTAAATCCTATTCCCCTTCCAATGTAGGATTTCCTCTGTTCTATCCTTAGCGATGGACCTGCACGCCCTTCGCCACCCGCTGCCGATACTCGCCGCACCGTCGCGCATCTGTGCCCCACCTGTCGCGTCCCCGTCGCCTGGGCGACGCGGCGATGTGACGCTGCGCGTATGGGGGTGTCGCGGCGGCGGCGCGTTCCTGTCGCGATTCCGCCCGAAACGCCCGCAAAACCAAAGCCTGCAACGGTGTGAACTTCGCGGCTGTGACCCTGTCGATCGGTTATTTGGTCCGCAGCGCGGTCGCGCAAGCCGCCGGATCGACATCCGATCCCGTCGGCGTCCGCGCGTCCACATGCGTTACCACCGGCTCTTTCCCCGGTGCGGGCGCGTAAAGATAGGCGTCGAGTACGCACCGGCCATTGGCGAATTGCAGTTTGCGCACCGTAGTTTCGCGAATGTCGAGCCGGGGGGTACCAAACAGTCGGGTCAGTGCGCCCGCATCCGATCCCATCAGCGGGCCTTGCTTGGAAAAAGCGCTGGCCGGGGGACCAACGGGTGGCATCGTGCCGGTGCGCGGCACCACCGTGCCCGCACCACAGGCGGCAAGCGGCAGCGACAGCAGTGCCGCCACAAGGGGACGCAGGGATGTCATGCGGATTTCCTTTGGCCATGCAGCATATGCACCGCCATAGCCGCGCTCCAGATCGGTGCAAGCAGGTTGACCAGCGGCACCAGGAAGGCGAGCGCCGACAACAGCCCCATCAGCCAGCGGCTGCCCCGTCCGATCGGCGGCAGCGCGGGATGACGCGGCTCGATCATATCGGCCATGTCGCGCCCCAGCAGATAGGCGTTGAGCGCCAGGAACAGGGCGATCGTTCCCACCCCGGTCACCAACAGGAACAGATAGGCGGGCAGCGCCAGCAAATTCCACCCCAGCGCCCGCGCCAGCGAGGCCAGCGCATAGCGTCCGCTCCGCCCCCAACCCACGGGCCGCGCCGTGGCGGCGGCATAGGGATAGGATTGGCGCTCGACCGCGTCGATGATGTCGTCGGCAAACAGGCCCATCACCGCCATCGCCGTCGCCCGGAACAACAGCCAGCCAAGCGCCACCACCGCCAGCGCGGTCGCCGTCGCTTCGGCCAAACCGCCCCCTCCCCAGCCATAATGGAGCCGCAGCGCATGAAAGCCCGCCCATATGCCGCCGCCCAGCGCGACGAAGATCAGCAGCGTCAGCGTCAGAGTCTTGAGCAGCAGCCGCAACGCCGCACCGTGGAAGAGGGAGGGGAAAGCGCGCAGCGCAGCGGTCAGGATCATGGGGCCGACTATCCGCGCCCCGGCCATCGCCGTCAATCGTCCCGTCCTGTCGCTCCCGCCATGAGCGCCGGTTGCACCGCGCGGGCCGCGCCTATAGAGACGGCGGGATTTTGATTTCTCTTTTCGACCAAGGAATTTGCGTGACCTCTCCCGCCCCCACATTGGATGTCGTTGCGATCGGCAACGCCATCGTCGACGTTCTGGCCCGTAGCGACGACGCCTTCCTCGCCGAACATGCGCTGACCAAGGGCGGCATGCAGTTGATCGACGCCGATATGGCGGAAAGCCTCTATGCCGACATGGGACAGGCGAAGGAAATTAGCGGCGGATCGGCCGCCAATACGCTGGCGGGCCTTGCCGCGCTGGGCAAAAGCTGTGGCTTCATCGGCCAGGTCAATGACGATCAACTCGGCGATGTGTTCGCGCATGACGTCCGCGCGCTCGGCATCCGTTTCGACACCCCCGCCGCCACCGGCGATATCCCGACCGCGCGCTGCCTGATCCTGGTGACGCCCGATGCGCAGCGGACGATGAACACCTTCCTCGGCGCCTCGCAATTCCTGCCCGAAGCCGCGCTCGACCTCGACCTCATCCGCTCGGCCGGCATCCTCTATCTCGAAGGCTATCTCTGGGACCCCGAACAGCCACGCGCCGCGATGCGCGCCGCGATCGACGCCGCACGCGGCGCAGGGCGCAAGGTCGCCTTCACCCTGTCCGACAATTTCGTGATCGACCGCCATCGCGCCGATTTCCTCGACCTGATCGACAATGGCCAGATCGACATCCTCTTTTCGAACGAGGGCGAAATCCAGTCGCTCGCCGCCGTCGAGGGCTTCGACAAGGCGCTGGCTCTGTTCGCAGGCAAGGTGCCGGTGCTGGTCTCGACCCGCAGTGAAAAGGGCGCGGTCGCGATCGTCGATGGCATCCGTTACGAAGCGCCCGCCGCCCCGGTGACGGACATCATCGACACCACCGGCGCGGGCGACCTGTTCGCAGCGGGCTTCCTCGCCGCCCATATCGACGGGCGCGGTGTCGAAGACTGCCTGGCGCTGGGTGCCGCCGCCGCGGCCGAAATCATCTCCCACTGGGGCGCCCGCCCCGAAGCCGATCTCGGCATCATCCGCGACAAGCTCTTCGCCTGACCGAACAGAAAAACGGAGGGGTATTGCCCCTCCGTCCGTTCAATTCATCTTCTTCTTGCGAAACAGCGCCCGGTCTTCGGAGCCAAAGCCCCAGCGCCAGATAACGAAGCCATAAGCCCCTAGGATTGCCCACACCCCGACCGCCAGTTCGACCCATTCGAGCCGCGGCGGCAAAGCGACGAAGCCCGCGCCGACCAGGCTGGCAACCGCCGCCGCGCTCAGCAGCGACCAGCGCCAGGCATTGATCGGCGCACCCAGCAAGCGCGAGAGCAACCGTGCCTTGACGAACGCCCCGATGCCCAGCGACAGGCACAGCGCCAGCGCCGGTGCCGCTGCCAGCCACATCGGCGGCAATTCTATCGCGCGCGCGCCCAGGATCAGCGCGAAACTGAACGCTGCCTGGCACCCGATCATGCCCAGCGAGATCATCAGATTGCGATGCCGGGCAATATAGACCAGCGCCGATTCGCTGACGACCGCCGTCGCCGCAATGACTTCGGCGAGCAGCAGGAAGCCCAGCGCCCCGGTGCCCGCGACGAAATTGGGACCGACCAGCCCCATCACCGCTTCGCCCGGAATGGCGAGCGCGAGCGCAATCCCCGCCTGCGCCGCAATGATCCAGAAACCCACCTGGCTCACCTGCCGCGCAATGCCGACAAGGTTGTTTTCGGCCAGGTTGCGGGTGATCACTGGCCCCAATATCGGGTCGAAACTGGTCTTGAGCTTTTGCGGCAGCGACGCGACCTGCTGCGCGACATAATAGACGCCGATCACCGCGGGGCTGACGAACAGGCCCAATATCGCCATGTCCAGCCGCCGCGACCCCCATTCGACGCCATCAGCCGCCGCCAGCGGCAGGTTGCGCCGGGCCATCCGCCACAGTCGCGGAAAATTCGGCCGCCAGCCCGTTGGCAAGCCATAATGACGCACCATCGGGATCAGCGACGCGATCAACGCCGCGGTCATCGCCATGGCATAGGCCATGATCAGGCCGTCCCGCCGGGAATAGAAGGAAAAGGCGAAGACCGCGATGCTGATCGTCCAGGGTTCGATGATCGCCCGCGCCCGCACCGTTGCGCCGACATCGAAGCGATAGGCGCAGGCCGCCAGCGCCACGTCCGACCCGGCAACCGCAATGACGATCAGCGCCAGCAGCCGGTCGAGGCCATTGATGCCGCTATTGGGGAACATCGCTTGCGGAAAGACGAGCAGCAGCGCCGCGCCAAGCAGCGAGGCGGTCAGCGTCAGCACCATCGCGTCAGTCACGACATGGTTATGCGGCCGTTCGGTCTGGCTGAGCGCGCCTGCCAGCCCGCGTTTCAGCCCCAGCGTGGCGAGTTGCGCGACGAATTCCACCACCAGCACCGCATAAGCGAAACGGCCCAGCGCCTCGGCGCCATAGACACGCCCGGCGATGAACAGGAAGGGCAGGCGCGCGGCGAGCCGCAGCAGGAAGCCGAAAATATTGGTCCGCCCGCCCTTGGCCAGGGCGGCGATATCGTCCTTATCGCTCTGCGCAACCGCAGCGGCCGACGGACCCGTGGGATTATCTGTAGACAAATGGATGCTGCGGCGCGGCGGCTATTCGGGACGCAACGGACGCGCGAGCAGCGCGTCGATGACCTGGGCGAGCGGCACGGCATCCGCCAGCAACGCGCACACCGCATCCACCACCGGCATTTCGACCCCCGCCGCCAGCGCCGCAGCGCGCAGCACCGGCGCGGTGAACGCGCCTTCGGCCACGGTGCGGCGGTTGGCGAGCAGGTCGGCGGCCGCCTGCCCCTCGCCCAGCCCCTTGCCCAGCGAGAAATTGCGCGAATTGGTGGACGAGCAGGTCAGGACAAGATCGCCCAGCCCCGACAGGCCGCCCAGCGTCTCCGCCCGCGCCCCGCGCGCGAGGCCAAAGCGCGTCATTTCGGCAAAACCGCGACTGATCAGCGCCGCCCGCGCATTGAGACCGAGCCCCGCGCCCTCGGCCACGCCGCAGGCGATCGCCAGCACATTCTTGACCGCGCCGCCAATCTCCGCGCCGATCACATCGTCGGACAGATAAGGGCGGAAGGCCGGTCGGGCGATCCGCGCCGCCAGCCGTTCGCCCAGCGCCCGGTCCTCGCACGCCAGCGTGATCGCTGTCGGCAAGCCGCGCGCCACTTCATGCGCAAAGGTCGGGCCGGACAGGACGGCGATGGGCGATTGGGGCTGCGCCTGTTGCGCGACCTCCGACATCAGCAGGCTGGTGCCCGCCTCTATCCCCTTGGAACAGAGTAGCAGCGGGACGCCCGCAGGTGCCTGCGCCACGACGCTGCGCAGATGCTGGGCGGGGCTGACCACCAGCAGCAGATCGCAATCCGCCATATCCGCCATCGCGCCGGTCGCGGCGATCGATGGCGAGAGCGGGATGCCCGGCAGATAGAGCGGATTTTCCTGCGACCCATTGACCGCGTCGACCACCTCGGCCTCCAGCGCCCATAGCCGCACCGCCTGTCCATCGGCGGCCAGCAATTGCGCCAGCGCCGTGCCCCAGGCACCCGCTCCGATGACCCCCGCCTTCATGCTTTCACTCCCGCTCCGCGCGCCTTTTCCGCTGCCGGGTCGAGCGGCCAGCGCGGCCGGGCGGGGAAAGTCAGATCGTCGACCAGCCCCACCGCATAGCGCTCTGCTCCGGCCCAGGCGATCATTGCCGCATTGTCGGTGCAAAGCCAGAGCGGCGGCGCGACGAAGGGCAGGTCATACTCCGCCGCCAGTGCTTCGAGCGCACCGCGAATCGCCTGATTGGCGGCGACGCCCCCGGCGACGACCAGCGCCGTCACAGGCTCGCCAGCCCCCAGCGCGCGGCGGGTGCGGTCGATCAGGCAGTCGATCACCGCGTGCTGAAAGCTCGCGGCGATATCCTGCGTCGAATAGTGCCCGGACTGGACCGCGCGCATCACCGCGCTTTTAAGGCCCGCGAAGGAAAAATGCGGTTCGGCGGTGCCGACCAGCGGCCGGGGCAGCGGCACCGCCTTGGCATTGCCCTGCGCCGCCGCCTTTTCGACCAGCGGCCCGCCGGGATAGCCCAGCCCCAACAGCTTGGCGGTCTTGTCAAACGCCTCGCCCGCCGCATCGTCGATGGTCGTCGCCAGCCGCGCATAATCGCCCGGCCCGCGCACGAGCAAAATCTGGCAATGGCCGCCCGATACCAGCAGCAGCATATAGGGGAATTGCAGCGTCGGATCAGCGAGGCGCGGCGAGAGTGCATGACCCTCCAGATGATTGACCGCGATCAGGGGCTTGCCCGCCGCATGAGCCAACGCCTTGCCGGTGACGAGGCCCACCATCACCCCGCCGATCAGGCCCGGCCCGGCGGTCGCGGCGATCACATCGACATCGGCCAAGGTCATTTCCGCATCCGCCAGCGCCGCCGCGATCAGGGGCGTGAGCGCCTCGACATGCGCGCGCGCCGCGATTTCGGGTACGACGCCGCCATAGGGGCGATGCGCCTCCTCCTGCGTGGCCAGGCGATGGGCCAATATCCGCCCGTCGGCCGTCACCAGCGCCGCTGCGGTTTCATCGCAGCTCGATTCCAGGCCAAGGATGATTGTCATTGCCGCTTCCATCTAAAGCCCGTGGTCATTAGAGCAAGCCGCATATGTATTTGTCCGATCGACCGTTGCGCCTTGGCACCAGAGGCTCCCCGCTTGCGCTGGCCCAGGCGCACATGACCGCTCATGCGCTTATCACCGCCCATGGCTGGGCACCGGACGCGATCGAGATCGTCACCGTCCAGACCAGCGGCGACCGTATCCAGGACCGGGCGCTCGCCGATATCGGCGGCAAGGCGCTGTGGACCAAGGAACTGGAACGGGCATTGGTCGCGCAGGAGATCGACTTCGCGGTCCACAGCATGAAGGATGTCGAAACGATCCGCCCCGCCATCTTCCAGATCGCGGCGATGCTGCCGCGCGCCGATGTGCGGGACAAGCTGGTGGGGGTAGAAAGTTTCGACGCGCTGCCCGCCAACCCGGTCGTCGGCACCAGTTCGCCGCGCCGCGCCGCGCAGGTCATGCGGCTGCGCCCTGACGCCACCATCACCCTGTTCCGCGGCAATGTCGCCACCCGGCTCGCCAAGCTGGCGGCGGGGGAAGTCCATGCCACGCTGCTGGCGGCGGCGGGCCTCGATCGGCTCGACCAGAGCGATGTCGGCGTGACCATCCCGATCGACACGATGTTGCCCGCCCCGTCGCAGGGCGCGGTGGGGATCGAGGCGCTGGCCGACAATGCGCCGCTGTATGAAGCGCTGGCCGTGATCAGCGACATCGACACGACCGATGCCGTCGCCGCCGAACGCGCGGTGTTGAAGGCGCTGGGTGGCACCTGCCATTCGCCGATAGCGGCGCTGGCGGTGGTGGATGGTGACGGGCTATATCTGCGCGCCGAGATCATCAGCCCCGATGGGCAGGAAACGGTGGCCCAGGAAACATGGCTGGCGCGCGGTGACGATGTGGTGGCGCAGGCGATCGGCCGCGCCTTGCTGGAGCAGGCCAGCCCGGCGCTACGGGCCTTGTTCGAAGGGTGAGGCGGCTTTTGATCCTGCGCCCCGAACCGGCGGTGGGCAGGACGGCGGACAAGGCCGCGCGCCTCGGTTTCGAGGTGTTGCGCCATCCGCTGTTTGCGCCATTGCCGCTCGACTGGGCCGCTCCCCCCGCTGACGGATTCGACGCGCTGTTGCTGACCAGCGCCAATACGGTGCGGCTGGCCGGACCGCGACTGGGCGAATATCGCGCGCTCCCGACCTATGCTGTCGGCACGGCGACGGCGGCGGCTTTGCACGACGCAGGCTTTGCCGAGGTGACCTGTGGCGAGGGTGACGCCAGTGCGATTGCCGCCCGGATCGCGGCGGATGATCATCGGGCCGTCCTCCATCTGGCGGGCACCACGGTCGCGCCGATGGAGGCCGGGCCGCTCCGCGTCACCCGGATCGCGGTCTATACGATGGCGAGCCTGCCGCCCGACCCGGCGCTGCTGCACGATGCTATCCCCGGCACCATCCTGCTCGTTCATTCGCCGCGTGCGGGCGAGCGGCTGGCCGAACGCATCCCGCTCGACCAGCGGAGCGAACTGCATATCGTGGCGATCAGCCATACCGCGCTGGCCGCTTGTAGTAGCGGTTGGGCCAGCCTTTCCGCGCCGCACAAGCCGGTCGATGACGACATGCTGGCCCTCGCCCTTTCTTTGTGCGAATGACGGGACGATGACAGGCGAAAGGGTCAGCATGCACGACGCGGACGGCGATAGGAGTATCCCCGTAACCCCGCCCCCTGCCCGTCGGCGCAGCACCATGCCGCTGGTGACCTTGATGCTGCTCGCCTTCCTGATCGGCGTCGCGCTGACCGCCTGGGTCTGGCCCCAGCTTCAAAAGCGCTGGAACCCGCAACCGGCCCAGCCCGTCGCCGTCGTGCCGCAGGTCGGCACCCCGTCCCCGACCGTCACGCCCGGCGCGCTGACCGCGAGCAGCGCCCAGATGCTTGACGCCCGTGTGGTCGCGCTCGACGAACGGCTTACCCGCATCACGGTCGAGGCGCAGGCCGCTTCGGGCAATGCCGCCCGCGCCGAAGGGCTGCTGATCGCCTTCGCCGCGCGTCGTGCGCTCGATAATGGCGCGCCGCTCGGCTATATCGAGGCGCAGTTGCGCTCCCGTTTCGGCCAGGCGCAGCCGCGCGCCGTCGCCACCATCATCAATGCCGCGCGCGAGCCTGTAACCCTGGCCGATCTGCGCGTCGGCCTCACGGACCTCAGCGATCGATTGATCACGCCGCCGGCAGAAAGCGACTGGTGGGACGCCATTGCCCATGAAGCCCGCGAACTGGTGACGATTCGCAGGGCATCGGCACCTTCCCCCCGACCCCAGGCTGCGCTGGAGCGCGCTGTTCGCTATCTCGACGGCGGCCGAGTCAGCGCGGCGCTGGCCGAAGTGGAGCGGATGCCCGGTCGTGCCGCTGCTGATCGCTGGCTGCAATTCGCCCGCCGCTATCTGGAGGCGCGCCGCGCGCTCGATCTCATCGAAACCGCCGCGATCCTGGAACCACGGCCCTTGCGTCCTGTGGACCCTGCCCCACTCAGCCCGACCCTACCCACACCCTAGCCTTTCAGCGACGAACCGTTCGTCGCATAGGACGAAACCAATGGACGGACGCGGTGTTTGTCACGATAACGTCATCTTTGCCCGATCGGGCTTGGGATTTTTGTTTTCGTGCCACCTCATGTTCAAGCCGTCAGCAGTTTTTGGAAAGATCGTTTTGCGCCAGGGCCAGCCGCCCCGTCGCGGCCGCCTTTGTCGCATCTGCTCGGCAATCTGTCGCTCCCCCGCGACCTCGCTCGCACCCAAGCGCAGGCCGACTCGCTGGCGCAGCAAATCAAGGGCGATGGCCGTTCGGTCCTGTTGATCCCCGGCTTGCTGGCCTCGGAACGGCGGATGGATGCCATGCGCCAGATATTGGCGGCGGCGGGCTATGCCGCGCATGATTGGGCAATGGGCCGCAATTATGGCCCGAAGCCTGACAGCCTCGACCAGATCGACCGCCGCGTCGATGCCATTCGGCGCGCAGGCGGCGGCCCGGTGACGCTTGTCGGATGGAGCCTCGGCGGCCTGTATGCGCGCGAATATGCCAAATATGCCACGCATAAGGTCGGCGGCGTGGTGACGCTGGGCACGCCCTTTTCCGGCGACCCGCGCGCCAACCATGCCTGGCGTCTCTATCAGCTCGTATCGGGTTTTCCGGTCGACAAGCCCCCCTTCCCCTGCACCCGCGAAATCAAACCGCCGGTTCCGACGGTTGCGCTGTGGTCGCAGCGCGACGGCGTGATCCTGCCTGAATGCGCCAAGGGTCGCGGTGGTGAGCGCGACAAGGCAATCGAAGTCGATTGCACCCATATGGGCTTTGCCGCGGCCCCCGAAGGCATATTGGCCGTCGGCAAGGCGCTGGAGTCGATGCGCGCATAAAATATCCAGCCGTCCAAATGCGATCGGCAGGGTCACAGCGGTAAAGTTCACACCGTTGCAGGCCCCCCTTTTCCTCGTCTTTTTGTGGCAATAGCCAGCCTGACGCCCATGCCACATACCCGCAAAGCCCCACCGGCGCGTCGAGAAAGGCACCGTGACGCGCCACTTGCGCGACGGTAACGCGACAGGTGGGGCACAGCGGGCGGCTTTTTGCGGCTGGAGGCGCGGGGCAGACTGGTCCATCAAAGAGGATAGATCAGAGGAAATCCTACATTGGAAGGGGAATAGGAGAGGGCGCAAGTGCATTGGGTAGCTTGCCACCTCTCTAACAAATACGGCCGTAGGCGCTGCAGCATTTATCCAAGACGAAGAGGTCGGCGATGGCTGATACGTTCCTGGCTGCCCCAAAAATGCCACGGCGATGATAGGCTGGCCGAAGGACGAAGATAACCGTCGCCCTGGTGCAATTCCCGTTGCGGTTGGTGAATGACGGCTTCCCAAGCGCTGACCGCTACGACCCGTCCGCTATGGGCCTATTATACGGCACATGATCCATCTATTCGACAGACGTTGCCAGGATCAAACATCGCTGGATCGACGGTCAGATCGAGCGGATCGCCAGCGAGCGACAGCATATCACCCTATATATAACCGATAATCGGATGATAAACCGAATATCGGTTGACTCATATCGATTGGCGCAGTCAATATTGGCTCGCATCCCTACCCCGCCGGAAGGACAGTCGATGATTGACAAGCAGATACCCAGTGTCGCTGCGGCGGTTGCTGATATCAGCGACGGTGCGTCGATCATGATTGGCGGCTTTGGAACGGCGGGCACGCCCGATGCGCTGATCGATGCCCTGATCGATCATGCGGCGCGGGATTTGACGATCATCAGCAACAATGCGGGCAATGCCGAGGCGGGTATCGCCGCGCTGATCCGCGAAGGCCGGGTGCGAAAAATCATCTGCTCCTTTCCGCGCCAATCGGATTCCTATCATTTCGATGCAGCCTATCGCGCTGGAACGCTGGAACTGGAGTTGGTCCCGCAAGGCAATCTTGCCGCGCGCATCGACGCAGCGGGCGCGGGACTGGGGGCGATCTTTACGCCGACAGGCTATGGTACGCTGCTGGCGCAGGGCAAGGAAACGCGCGAGATCGGCGGTCGACACTATGTGCTGGAATATCCCCTTCACGCCGATTTCGCCCTGATAAAGGCGCAGCAGGGCGATCGCTGGGGCAACCTGACCTATCGCAAGACCGCGCGTAATTTCGGCCCGATCATGGCGATGGCCGCAACGACCACGATCGTCCAGGTGCAGGAGTTTGTAAAACTGGGCGAAATCGACCCTGAGCATGTGGTGACACCCGGCATTTTTGTCCAGCGCGTGGTGCAGGTCGATGCCGGCCCAACACAGCCCGGCAACGGCTGAAGGGAGCGCATGAAATGCAAAGACTAAGCCGCGACGACATGGCCCGGCGCGTCGCCCGCGACATAAGGCAAGGTGCCTATGTCAATCTGGGCATCGGCCTGCCGACGAAAGTGGCGAACTATTTACCGCATGAGCGCGAGACATTGCTGCAATCGGAAAACGGCCTGCTAGGCATGGGGCCTTCACCCGCTGCCGGCGAAGAAGACTGGGATCTGATCAACGCCGGAAAGCAGGCGGTGACATTGCGGGCGGGCGGCGCCTATTTTCATCATGCAGACAGTTTCGCGATGATGCGCGGCGGCCATATCGACATCTGTGTGCTGGGCGCTTTCCAGGTTTCAACCAAGGGTGATCTCGCCAACTGGCACACGGGTCAGAGCGATGCCATCCCGGCCGTCGGCGGCGCGATGGATCTCGCGATCGGGGCGAAAAATACCTATGTGATGATGGAGTTGCTCACCAAGACCGGCGAAAGCAAGCTGGTGGACGCCTGCACCTATCCGCTGACCGGACTGGCCTGCGTTTCCCGGCTTTATACCGACCTTGCCGTGTTCGACCTTGGCCCCGATGGCGCGCGCGTGGTGGATATGGTGGATGGATTGAGCATCGACCATCTCCGCGAACTGACCGGCGTTACGCTGACTTCTGCCTGAAACAGTTTTACCGGAGATTGCCATGACCGATGCCTTTGTCTGCGATGCGGTGCGCACCCCTGTCGGCCGCTACAATGGCGGCCTTGCCAATATCCGCGCTGACGATCTGGGCGCGTTACCGATGAAGGCCCTTGTCGCGCGCAACCCTTCGCTCGATCCCGCAGCGATCGAAGAAATATTTTATGGCTGCGCCAACCAATCGGGCGAGGACAATCGCAATGTGGCGCGCATGTCGCTGCTGCTTGCCGGACTGCCGACGAGCGTACCGGGCGTGACGCTGAACCGCCTGTGCGCTTCAGGACTGGAAGCCGTGGGGCAGGCGGCGCGGGCTGTCCGCCTGGGCGAGATGGACCTCACAATTGCAGGCGGGGTAGAGAATATGACCCGCGCGCCCTATGTGATGGGAAAATCAGACAGCGCTTTTGGACGCGGACAGATGCTGGAGGACAGCACGATGGGCTGGCGCTTCGTCAACCCTGCACTGGATGCGGCCTATGGCACGGAAACCATGCCGCGCACCGGCGAAAATGTGGCCGAGGATTATCGCATTTCGCGCGAGGACCAGGACGCCTTTGCTCTCCGCAGCCAGCAGCGCGCGGCAGCGGCGCAGGCAGGTGGCTATTTCGCCGAGGAGATTATTCCCGTCACGGTTCCAGGCGCGAGGCGGGGCGAGACGGCGATCGTCGATACCGACGAACATATCCGTCCGCAAACCACGCTGGACGCGCTGGGCAAACTCAAGGGCCTGTTTGGTCCTGCGGGAACCGTAACCGCTGGCAACGCATCAGGGATCAATGACGGCGCGGCGGCGATGATCGTCGCGAGCGAAGCGGCGTGCAAAGCCCATGGCCTGACGCCGCGCGCCCGCATTCTGGGCATGGCCTCTGCCGGGGTGGAACCGCGTATCATGGGCATTGGCCCGGTGCCCGCCACACGCAAGCTCATGGCGAAACTGGACCTTTCCATCGGCGATTTCGACGCCATCGAACTGAACGAGGCCTTTGCCAGCCAATCGCTCGCGACCTTGCGCGAACTGGGGCTGGAAGATGACGCGGCGCACGTCAATGCCAATGGCGGCGCGATCGCGCTGGGGCATCCACTGGGCATGTCGGGCGCACGGATTGTCATGACGCTGGTGCATCAGCTTGAAAAGAGCGGCGGCAGGCGGGGGCTGGCAACTTTGTGCGTGGGCGTGGGCAACGGCCTTGCTCTGGCGGTGGAACGGGTTTGAAAAGACCAGGCATGGATTGGCGATAGGCCTGACCAAGCGACGCGCAGGCGCGCTTCATGTTGAAAAAGTTAATATTATGGTTTAATAGTCTATTCCAGCGCGGTTGCGATATGCCGGGAAGGAATGGGCGATGCCTTGGGCTGAGGTCAACGGAAGCTGCCTGCGCTATCGCGTTGATGGCGATGGTGGCCCCGTCGTTCTGCTCGTCCACGAAGCGGGCGGCTGTATCGAAAGTTTCGACGAGGTCGCGGCCGATCTGGCAACAGGATTTCGCGTGGTGCGATACGACCAGCGCGGGTTCGGCCATTCCGAACCATCAAATAATTTCACCCTTGCTACGGCGGTCGACGATCTCGCGGCGCTGGTCGATCATCTCGCCCTGCCCTGCCCGATCCACGTCGCAGGCTGCGCGCTGGGCGGCGACATCGCCGCGGTCTTTTGTCGGCAACAGCATGAACGGGTCGCCAGCCTGGTCATCACCAGCCCGCGGTCGGAACCGATGGACGAGGGCCGCAAGGCGCAGCTTGCGGCAATGGGCGAACGCATCGCCAGCATGGGTTTGCGCGCCATTCGCGACAGCTATCTGGTCGGCCTTTATCCAGAATGCCTGCGCGCGCTCGATCCGGCGCGGTTCGAACAATATCGTGCCCGTTGGACCTGCAATGATGCCGCCGCCTATGGCCATTTGATCTCCATGCTCAATGAAATCGACCCCCGCAGCATTTACCCGTCCATTGCCTGCGAAACGCTCGTCCTTGCCGGCACGTTTGATACGTCGCGTCCGGTTGCGATGGCATGCGCCGTGGCGGACATGATCCCGCAGGGACAGTTCGAAGCGCTGGAAAGCGGACATTTCATGGCTGTCCAAACCCCGGAACTGTTTGCCGCCTCGGTGCGGCGCTTCGTGAACGCAGCCATCGCCCGGACCGCATGAAGGGAAAGACCACGGTCCGGCTTGAAAATATAATCGGAACATCATGAGAGGAGCATATCGAAATGCACAGGTTTTTCGCGATCGCCATGGCCACTGGCCTTGCCCTTTCAGGCATCGCCGTCGCTCAAACCAGCGCCCCCGACGACATGCTGCGGCCCGTACCCGGCTGGATGACGCAGTCCGGGATCGTCGCGGTATCGCCCGATCGCAAGCCGGTGCGCGCCTCGCAACTCGCCGATCGGGAGGCGATCCGCGAAACGCTCACCACCTATACTTTGGCGCTTGATGACGGCAATTCCGATCTGTTGCGTTCGGTGCTGACTGACGACGCAACCATGACCGTCTATGTCGGTTCCAATATCCCCCGCGCGCAATCGGTCGGTGGGGACAAGGTGGTCGAAGGCTTCAAAACCCTATTTGCCATGCAAAAGGATCAGCGACGCCACGCCGCTTCGAACATGATTGTCCAGAATATGCGCGGAAATACGGCCGAACTAATTGCCTATGCCATCGTCACGCGGACCCGTCGGGCGGAAACATTGCTGGCCGGAGCCGTGGTCTATTCGGCGAAAATGGTTCGGGGCAGGGACGGCGTCTGGCGCTTCGCCAAGCTGGCCATTGCGATCGATGCCGGTGAGGCGGTCGTCGCGGATTGACCAGGGATCATGCGGGGCCGGTATCTGGGCTAACCAGCCGGTCAGACTGGCTCTGTCATCCCGATCCTATGAGAATGGCAGAGCCGCCCGCCGACCACGCGATCAACGCATCTTGAGTTCGAGGCGGAAAACATCGCCGCGATAGGTGCCGCGCGAAATCAGGAACAGCCGGTCGCGCTGATCCACCATCATGCGATCGATGAAGCAGACTGGCGCATTAATGGGGATATTGAGCAGTTCAGCCGTCTCGAAATCAGCCGAACCGATTGTCATGATCTGGCGTGCATCGGCAATCTTTGCGCCGGGAATGGAGGCCGCCAATCGTCCGGCGGTCATTGTCGTGAAGGATTCATCGGGGATTTTCCGAGCCACGCGCTCATCGACATAAATGCTCGCCAACAAATAGGGCTGCCCTTTTTGCGAATGGCGTCGACGCAAATTGCGGTAATTGGGTGCGACAGTGCCGATCGGCTTGGCAAGCGCCGGCAAGGCCACATTGGCATAATCGGACAATATCTCAATCTCCGCATGCTCGCGAAGACTGAGCATGCTTTGCCAATCGGTCTCGATCTCGCACCAGATGGGTTCGGGTAAGGTTTCGCGAACGAAAGTGCCCTTTGCCCGAAAACGGGAAACGAGATTTTCCGCCTCAAGCTGTCCGACCGCCTGACGGATCGTCGCACGGGCAACCCCGAATTCCTCGGCAAGCTCGTCAATTGTCGGGATCTGCTGCCCTTTTGCCCATTCGCCAGTTTCGATCCGGCGACGGAAAAGCGTTGCGAGCTGTGTGTATCGCGGAACGCCGCCACTGGCGAGTTTGGTGCTGTTATTTGACATAAGACGCATCTATCGCTCAATCCACTGATTGACAACACTGTGCGCCATCGCACCGGCAACAAGAATGTCCCGCCTATTCCAGTCCAACTTCGCTACGAACCGCACTGGTATGCTCTCCAAGCATCGGCGGCATGACCGGCGGCGACAAGGGCGTTTCGCTGAAGCGCAGTGGCGTTCCGACCAGTGTCACTTCCGAACCGCTGGGATGGCGGAGCGTTTTGACCATGCCACGGTGGACAACCTGCTCATGCTCCAGCACTTGCGGAATTGTGTTGATCGGCGCGCTGGGCAGCCCCGCTGCCTCGAACAGCGGAAACCAGTCTGCCCGGTTGCGCGTCGACAATGCCTCCCCGACAAGGGCGGTGAGGGTCGCGACATTTTCCACCCGCAACGTGTTGGACGAAAAGCGGGGATCGTTGGTCAAATCCTGACGCTCGATGATCTTGCACAGTCGCTCGAACTGATTGTCGTTTCCAACCACCAGGGCGATATATCCGTCGGCGCAAGGATAGACATTCTGGGGCTGTATATTGGGGTGCGAATTGCCCGTACGGACCGGCACCTTGCCCGAAACCAGATAATTCATCGCCTGATTGGCGAGGAAACCGACCTGCACATCCAACATGGAAATATCGATATAATTACCCTTGCCGGTTTCCGCCCGATGCGCCAGCGCACCCAGAATAGCCACCGTCGCATACATGCCGGTCATCAGATCAACGATCGGCACGCCGACTTTCTGTGGGCCGCCTCCGGGCGCGTCATCCGGCTCCCCGGTTACGCTCATCAACCCGCCCATGGCCTGAATCATGAAGTCATAGGCAGGCTGTTCGCGCATCGGCCCGGTCTGGCCGAACCCGGTGATCGAGCAATAGATAAGGCTGGGATTGATCGCCCGCAAATCGTCATAGGCCAGGCCATAGCGAGCCAGATCGCCAACCTTGAAATTTTCGACCACAATGTCGGCGGTGGCGGCAAGCGCACGGATCAATTCCTGCCCCGCAGCGCTACTCAAGTCTGCGGCGACCGATCGCTTCCCGCGATTGACGCAGAGATAATAGCCCGATTCCCGCGTTTCTTCCCCCGCCGGCGTCTTGACATAGGGAGGCCCCCAGCGGCGCGTGTCGTCGCCCACGCCGTCCCGTTCGATCTTGATGACATCGGCACCCATATCGGCCAGAATCTGGGTTGACCACGGGCCTGCCATGATCCGGGTCAGGTCAAGCACCCGGATATGGGAAAGCGGACCAGCCCTGCCCGATTGCGGCGCTTCCCGATCAGGCTCGCGATTGGAGCCGTCCGGGGCTGTTGCGCTTGTCATGAAATCCGCCTCTCAACCGTCATCGAAAATCGCCACGCTCTGCCTACGGCCTATCCTGCACGAAACGCGCAGTCCGTTCGAGTTTCAGGCGGCGGCCATGCTGTGGCCAATATTCGCCTTGGCAAGAATTTTGATCACCTTGGGCCAGTGCGAGGCGTAAAGCGTCTCGACCGAGGGAAGATCAAGGGCAGGCGAATGATAAGCGATGAAATGGTCCGCACCGATGCCACGACACTGGTAAATAATCTTTTCGGCAACTGTTTCGGGCGATCCGTGGACATATTCGTCCTCGAAGGACACCAGATTGTCGGTCGGCACTTTTAGACCCTGCTGCGTGGGTGAGGCCGCATCGACAATCCCGGTCTTTTTGACCCCCTCGTCCACCGTCTTGCCCTCGGCAGCATCGTGCCGGGCCAGCGCGGCCTGAAAGATTTCGGCCGATAGCTGGCGTGCCCTGGCCAACAGTTCAGGGTGGCGTTCATCGGCCTCGGCGTCGGTCGCGCATATATTGATCTGGCGGCGAATTCCGACATCGTCCGCGCTGAGCTTCACGCCAATCTCTTCGCCCTTGGCGAAATAGGCGTCCGTCACCTTGCGCGCATTTTCGACCGACTGATAGGCGCTGCAAATCTTGTACCCGCGAACGGCGGCATTCTGCGCCGTTGCGGCGGAATAGAGCGTCATCCACTTGCGCCTGCGCGTTTCCGGGCGAAGGCGCGGCATGACAGGCAGGCCCGTATAGTTGAAATATTTGCCGCTGTAGGTGACATATTCACCCTTCGCAGCAAGATCGAGTATATCGAGCGCTTCGGCATAGATGGGCCGGACGTCTGCCGCCGCGATATTCACATAATCATATTCGAACGGAACCCCGCTGGCCACGCCGATCTCAAGCCGCCCATGGGTGAGATAATCCAGCATGCCCAATTCCTCGGCGAGCCGCCATGGCTGATGAAACGGCAATACATTGCCCAGAACGCCAAGTTTAAGGCGCTTGGTATGCTGGGCGAGCGCGGCGATATACAGGTTAGGCGCGGGCATCATGGTTTTGAGGAAATGATGTTCGGCAAAAAAGACGCCCTCAAAACCCTTGTCATCAAGCGACGCCATCCGGCGGAGCATGTCGTCAAAGGCCTGCTGAACAATGTCAGGATTCGCATGATCTTCCAGCTCCCCGTTCGGCAAACGGTTGAACTCGCAACACCAGACCTTGACCATTATCCTTGCTCCATTTCGATCGATATTCTCGTTGCGGAAGAAACCATAGGCGGCGATCCATGGCGGATGCCGGACAGCCGGTCCTGCGGCCCGTTCGATCATCCACTTCTGCTATGGGTAATAGCAATATTCTATAGGTCAGTCAATCATACTATTTCTATCGACTGTCAGGCTTCCACATCGGGCCGGAACTCGTCCGTCAGAAATTCGCCGAGGACAGCGTTGAACAGGTCCGGTCTTTCCCAATTGGGAATATGCCCCGCGCCGGGAATGACCCTGTAACGCGATCCGGCAATCTGCTGGTGCATATGCTCCATAACGACTGGCGCCTGCCCATCATTTTCACCCACCAAAAGCAGGGTCGGCACCGAAATCGAACCCAGAACATCCGAAAAATCGAAGGATTGCAGCGCGCCTGCCATCGCGGCGAACCCTTCCATCGGCGTGGACACCATGCCCTCGCGCACCGATTCGGCACGCCCGGATTCAAGGGTATCGGGCGAGAACCACCTTGGCATCACGGTGTCCGCGAAAGCCTTCATCCCATGCTTCCGTACGAAATCGATACGCTCTTGCCACATCGCGCCGCCACCGGGCGCGGTCTTGGCCTGACCATCGACGAGGACGAGACGTGCGATCCGCGACGATTCCGCCTGCCAGAGCGCAAGCCCTGTTGGAACGCCCATGGAGAGGCCGACAAATGTGCAGCGGTCAATCTCCTGGTGATCCAGCAGCGCCAGCACGTCGTGCGCAAGGCGTTGAAATGTCGGCACTTGAGCCGGAACATCACTTCCGCCGTGGCCACGTTGATCATAACGCAATATCCGGAAGCGCTCACCCAGCGCCTCGACCTGATTGGCCCATACCGACATATCGGTCATCAACGAATTGCTGAACACCAGCCACGGCCCCTGGCGCGCGCCGTCCACGCGATAGCGAATTGAAAGTCCGTCGATCACCAGTTCACTGCAAAATGTCATTGGCACCCTCCTAAAATACATATAACCATTCTTTTATCTTTTGTATATGGACAAGGATGTGGCTTTGCCGACGGCACGGGTTGAAGCCATGTCGGTGAATGCGCGAACGCGGCCTTCGCAATCCTTGCGCTACGATATAAATTTTTATACTGACCGCATGGGCAGTCAGAACCTCGTTAGGAAGTAGGATATGCAGTGTGTCGGCGTTGAGTGGAACGGGCAGCGGTGGATCGGCCGCACAGAAGGCGATCAGATAATTCTCCTCGCTACGGCGGAGGCGTTCTTTGCCGACCCGTTCGCCGCCAGGTCACTTCCAGGCACGGCGAGTATCGCGCGGAGCGATGCTGTCATCCGCCCACCCGCCTGGCATGGCGCGCGAGTCATTTGCGTAGGCCTCAATTATCGCGCCCATGCCGCCGAAGGAGGGTTTCAAGCACCCGATTTTCCAGCCATATTCGGCCGCTGGACCCGCTCGCTGGTCGAGGATGGCGGCGATGTTCCCGCGCTTGAAGAGAAGCTCGACTGGGAAGCCGAGCTTGGCGTCGTCATTGGTCGTCAGATGGCGGGCGTCAAGGATGCCGAGGCGTTGGATGGGGTATTTGGTTATGCCGCATTCAACGACATTACCGCGCGCACCTATCAGCGCCACACCCATCAATGGACCACGGGCAAGAATATGGACCGTTCCGGTGTCTTGGGTGCCATCACCACCGCTGATGAAGTGGGCGATCCGGCGACCGGCCTGCACATTGAATCCCGGCTGAACGGCCAGGTGATGCAATCAGCCAACACCGCAGATCTGATCTTCCCGGTCGGCCGGATTATCTCCTATCTGAGCGAAATCATGACCCTGTTCCCCGGCGACATCATCGCCAGCGGAACACCCGAAGGCGTCGGCCATGCCCGCAAACCTCCGCTATTCATGAAGCCAGGCGATGTGATCGAAGTTGAAATCGAAAAGGTCGGCCTGATCAGCAACCGGATTGTGCCGGGAAGCCAGCGCGGCGTTTGAAGCGCCGAAACGGGGGCAGCACATGCCCCCGTTCGTGTTTCGGATCTCATCGCCGGGCAGCGCCGCGTCTGTCCCGGATCATGAGAGGAATATGCGCGATCGAACAGTGCGTAACCGAACGGAGGTGCCGTGATGGAAATGATCCGCTCTAGCCGCCAGCCGGGGGCCTCGTCCGGCCCTGTTCCCAGGCCGATCCTGAATCTTGCCTCATCGGTGGGCGGCCTGTTCGATGCGCTGGTCACGCGGATGCGTCACCTTGGCGCGGGACAGACAACGGCCGGCGTCGGCACGCTCCCCGGCGAAAGCCAGGGGGTGGAACATTTACGACAGATTGCGCGAAAGATCCTGTCCGAACATGCCCACGCAGTCGGCACCATGCTCTCGACCTCGTTCATCGAAGGCTATGCGCGGCTCGACAGCGCCCACCGCCTCGAAACCTTACAGATGCTGGCGCGCGAATTCGGACCGGACCGCCAGAAGGTCGCAAACGCCTGCAAAGCCTTTCTGGACACGCCGGGCGACGAAAGCCTGCGCCAGCTCGTGCTTGATGTCGAACCGCCGAGGCAGGAACTGTTCCGGCGAATAAACCAGGCACCGTTCGCCACGCTGGCGCTGGTGCGACTGCGCGCGGAACTGCTTTCGCTGCTGCCCCAACACCCTGAACTCCGACAGGTGGATGACGATCTGGTCCACCTGTTCCATTCCTGGTTCAACCGGGGTTTCCTCATCATGCAGCGGATCGACTGGAACAGTTCAGCGCATCTGCTCGACAAGATCGTCGCTTATGAAGCCGTCCACTCGATCGGCTCGCTGGAAGATCTGCGCCGCCGCCTCGCCCCAGGCGACCGGCGCTGCTACGCCTTCTTCCACCCCGCGCTGCTCGATGAGCCACTGATCTTTGTAGAAGTGGCTCTGAGCGACAAAATCGAATCCTCGATCGCCACAATTCTAAGCGAAGAACGCCATCCGCTTGGGGCCGACGTGGTCGACACGGCAATGTTCTATTCGATCAGCAATTGCCAGGCGGGCCTTCAGGGGGTGTCCTTTGGACATCATTTGCTGCAGCAGGTCGTGGATGATCTGCGGGGTGAATTGCCGGGATTGAAGCGGTTCGTCACCCTTTCTCCTGTACCCGGATTCATGCGCTGGCTGCGCGAGGAGCAGGCCCAGGGCAATGTCGAAGCCGAAACACTCCTCAACATGGATTCATCCGCTCCGCCGACGCAGGCGATGCTGCTCGGCCCGGCGCTGCGCTATCTCACCGAAGCCAAGGACCGCAAGGGCCGCCCCCGCGATCCCGTCATGCGCTTCCACCTGGGCAACGGCGCGCGGCTCGAACGCTTGTGCATAGGCGGTGATCTTTCGGCCTCAGGCATGGCCCAGTCGCTGGGCCTCATGGTCAATTATCGCTATGAAATCGACGCACTCGAAACCAACCGCGCACGCTTCCTCAAGGGGGAAGTCCCCTTGGGTGATCCGGTAAAGGAAATGCTGACGGCGGGCTTCAGCAAATCGGCCCATAAGAAGGACAGGTAAGGATATTATGCAGACAATCGCCACGCTGTTCCGCGAAGCCGTAAACGATGCAGGCGACGCCCCCTTCCTGACCCTGGCCGATGGCACGTCCATCAGCTATGCCGATGCGTGGGCACGGACCACCGCGCTGGCCGCCCGGTTCCGCGCACTCGGCGTGAAGGACGGCGACCGGATCGCCATTCATGCCGAAAAGAGTCCGGACGCCTTGTTCGTCTATCTTGCCGCGCAGCGGGTGGGCGCGGTCTTCCTCCCGCTCAACACGGCCTACACCGCTGACGAGCTGGAATATTTCCTGGCAGACGCCACGCCTGCGCTGTTCATTTGCCGCCCCCAGGACGAAACGGCCCTTGCCGCGCTGTGCAGCCGGATCGGCCTTCCCTGCTGCAAGTCGCTGGGAACTGCCGGGGACGGCACGCTGTGCGATGGCTTGAATGCCGCTGCGCCGGAAGATTTCACCGATGCATCGCGCGGTCCCGACGATCTTGCCGCTATCCTCTATACCTCCGGCACCACCGGCCGGTCGAAGGGCGCGATGCTGACCAACGCCAACCTGGTCAGCAACGGCCTGACGCTGCGCGACTATTGGCGCTTCACCCGTGAAGACGTGCTGCTGCACGCGCTGCCGATCTTTCACACGCATGGCTTGTTCGTTGCCACCAACACCATCCTCGCCGCCCGTGCCACGATGATCTTCCTTCCGAAGCTGGACGTGCCGTCGATGCTGGACCTGATGGCGCAGGCGACAACGATGATGGGGGTGCCGACCTTCTACACGCGCCTGCTGGACGACCCGCGCTTTACCCGCGACGTGGCCGCGCACATGCGCCTGTTCATTTCAGGGTCCGCGCCGCTTTCCGCCGATGTTCACCGCGAATTTTCAGAACGCACCGGCCATGCCATTCTGGAACGCTATGGCATGACGGAAACCAACATGATCACGTCCAACCCCTATGACGGGGCGCGTGTTCCAGGCAGCGTGGGCTTTCCGCTGCCCGGCGTTTCGGTGCGGATCGCAGACCCGGAAACCGGAGCCGAACTACCCCAGGGCGAGATTGGCGGCATAGAGGTGAAGGGACCGAATGTGTTCGTCGGCTACTGGCAGATGCCGGAAAAGACGAAACAGGAATTCCGCGCGGACGGCTTCTTCATCACGGGCGATCTTGGTCGTGTCGACGAAAATGGCTATGTTCACATTGTCGGCCGATCGAAAGACCTTATCATTTCCGGTGGGTTCAACGTCTATCCGGCGGAAGTCGAGGCACTGCTCGATGAATTGCCGGGCATTGCCGAAAGCGCGGTTATCGCCGTACCGCACCGCGATTTCGGCGAAGCGGTAGTCGCCGTAGTGCAGGGTCGGGACAGTTCGCTGACCGAAGAAGCGATTATTGCCGCGATCGCCGACAAACTCGCGCGATTCAAGCAGCCCAAGCGTGTATTTTTCGTCTCCGAACTACCCCGCAATGCGATGGGCAAGATCCAGAAGGCGCAGTTACGCGAACAATTCGCCGCTACGTTTGCCTGACGTTCGGGCCTGAACGCGCCTGGAATTCGTTCAAGGCGCGTTGCCATTTGCAAGATGCAATGAACGCGCCGGGGTACAACTTAACCCCGGCGCGTTTTTTTTGCTGCGGTCAGAATTTTGACGACAGCCGAACGCCATAGTTTCGCGGCGCTTCAATATTCACGGTATAATAGCGGAAGCCGTTGGGCGCATTTGCACCGATGCTGGTCCCGCTGGTGTAGATCGCTTCGTTGGTCAGGTTCATCGCATAGGCCGAGAGCGACCAGGCGTCGTCGGGCGCGGTATAGCTCAATTCGAAATTGACAACGCTATAGCCTGACACGCGGCTGTTGGGACCATAGCCGACATCCAGCAGGCGCGAACCAACATATTGAGCATTGACCAAAGGCGTGATCCTCCCGCCATTGTTCAACTCGAAATCATGCTGATATGATCCCTGCAACGACCAGCTTGGCACACGCGGCAAAGCCCGGCCACTGCAATCTATCGTGAAGCGCCCCGCGACGCTGGCAGGGGAAGCCGAACATGCCGATGCTTGCGCCGGCGCATAGGCACCAAGCCCGATCTGGGTAAAGACGAAACTGTCGGCCTTGCTCTTGGTATATTCGGCAAAGAATTTGAGCTTGTCGGCGTCAGTCACCGCCCAGGCCAGGTCGATGTTCGCGCCATAGATTGTTGCTTTGCCGACGTTGAATGTCAGGAAGCCTTGCTCGGATGGCGACCCAGGTGTCGAGCCACAAACGTCCGCTAGTGCACTGACATGTTGTCCGCGCGCCTTGATCAGGAAAGCCTCGCCATTGACTTGAAGGCGGTTGCCGAAAAAGCGGTTGCGCGATCCTGCCAGAAACTGGGTGATTCTTTCCGGTTCATAACTTGGCCCGCCGCATGGCGTGGTGTTGGTGCCGCCGCCTTTGAAGCCTGTCGTCCCGGTAAGATAGAGCATTGAGGCCGCGCCGACATCATATTCAAGGCCAGCTTTCCAATTGATGCGCTTGTCTCCCGCCGAAAACAGATCGATCGGCCCGCGAAGCTGTACAAAAGGAACCTCTGGCCGGGCACCTGTGCCGGTGACGAGAGTGCCGCCATTGGTTTCATGGGTATAGCGTATCCCGCCGATCACCCGCAGATCAGGAACCAGCGCATAGGTGACATTGGCGAACAGGGATTTCGATACGACTTTCTCTTTGCTCAATTGCGCGAGCAGTGCCGGTCCCGTCGGCGTTCCCTGCACGGCATAGACTTGCTGCCCGAACTGATCGTCATAATAAAATGCGCCGACAATCCATTTGAAGGTCGTACCATCATTTGCCAGCCGAACTTCGACAGACGTCGCGCGATCATCGAGATATTCCTTGAAGCGAATATTGGCGTTGTAGGAGACATAGTTTTGAACATGCTCGCGATAGGCGGGAATGACAGTCAGCGTCGCAAAACCAAGATTGGCGTTGATTTCCGCACTCACACCCCAACTGTCGGAATTGACGCTGCGGTCGTCAGGCCTGGTGAACGGAGCGGTACCCGGCCCAAATATATAGGGGTAAGGCAAAAGGCTGACATCATTGTTCGAATACCAGGGATCATTCTGAAATACCGGGTAAACGCCCACACCCGACCCCTGCCCCCGCACTGCGGAATAATCGACGCTGGCGAGTATGGAGATCGCACTGGACGGCTCAACAAGAATACGGCCGCGAACAGCGCGGGTGCGCTGATCCTGCGCTCCGTCCGACAAATATCCGTCGCGTTCGATCCCCTTGCCCGAAATACGCAGCGCAGCCTGTTGGCCAAGCGGAACGTTCAGCGCGAGTTCGCTGCTGAGCAGGTTGAAACTGCCTGCTTCCAGGCTGACCGAACCGCTCGTTTCGCCTATTCTGGGGCGCGCACTGATAAGGTTGACTGCGCCGCCGCTTGCGTTGCGGCCATATAAAGTGCCCTGAGGACCCTTCAAAACCTCGACACGCTCAAGATCGAAAAAACTTGTGGACGCGAGCGATGGACGAGCCAGCGCGACGCCGTCAAGATTGAACTGGACACCTGGCTGTGCCCGCGAATTGCGCGCCGCATCGCCCACGCCGCGAATATATATCTGAGGATTGACGCCGGTACTGCCGATCTGGACGCCTGGCACCAGTTGATTGAGATCCGCCGGGCGACGGACGGCCTCGACATCTTTTGCAGACAATACCTGAATTGACAGGGACGAACGCTGAACGGTGGTTTCGCGCCGCTCTGCTGTCACGATGATCTCTTCCAGGGCGTAGGGATCGGTTCGATCCGCTTCTTGGGTCTGCGCCATTACTGGATGCGAAATGCCACACAACAGCAGCGACGTAAGCAACATCTTCCTCATTACGATCCTCCCCCATTAATTTTGCCGAAGCCTTCGCCCGTTTGGGAGACTATCCATTCGAGCGAATATACGTCGGCAATCACCACAAAAGCAGTGCCGAACATTCGATAATCTGTATTTATAGACTATGCAACTTTTTTGAGGGAATGCATGTCAGCCCTGGCGCGTCGCCCCCACAGGTTCCGTTACGTCAAGCGTCGGGGATCAGCACCAGCTTTCCGGTGGTGGAACGACTTTCAAGCTGGCGATGGGCGTCTGCAGCCCGTGACAGGGGGAATGAGCCGCCGAGCTGAACTTGCAGCCGACCCGATGCGACATGATCGGCAAATTCCGCCAATGTGTCGGCAACCAGCGTGCCGATGTCGAGATAGGGGCGCATGTAAAAACCGATCACCGACAAATTCCGCTGCGGCAACATGCCCATGTCGATGGCCAGCGCGCCGCCGCTGGTATGGCCGAACACCACAGACCTTCCGAACATCCTGAGCAGACCGAGAGAGTCTTCCGCAACTTTCCCGCCGGTCATCTCAAGCACGACATCGACGCCCGCTCCGCCGGTGAAGGCGCGGACCTGTTCCGCCCAGTCGGGGTCGGTATAGTTCACGGCCAGATCAGCGCCCAGGCTTTCGACCAGCCGACACTTTTCGGCAGAACCCGCGCATCCGATCACGAGGCCGGCACCTTGGATTTTCGCAAGTTGCACGGCGAGACTGCCAACGCCGCCCGCAGCACCCTGGACCAGCACGGCTTCTCCGGGTGCCAGCCGCGCGGAATGACGCAAAATGAATGCGGCGGTCAGCCCCTGCACGAACAGGGCGATCGCCTGTGCATCGCTCAGCTCAGATGAAATGCCGTAAACCCGGTTGATCGGCACGACCGTATAGTCGGAATAGCATCCCTTGCCCGGAAAAACGACCGAGCGCTGTCCGAGGATGGTGGGCGATATCCCTTCGCCAACCTCGACGACCGTGCCAACCGCTTCGCCACCGCACGTCCATGGCAACGGAGAGGGCATCGGATAGAGGTCGGGTGCCTGACGCCGCATGACGTCGCCATAATTCACGCCGATCGTCGAAATCCTGACCAGCGCCTCTCCAGGCCCCGGCACTGGTCGCTCTACCTGCTCATAGCGCAGCACCTCTGGCGGACCATGTTCGTGAAAGCGTACGGTGTTCATCTTTGCCATGATAGTCTGCCTCGTCAGTAGCCAACGTCATTGTGCCGCCAGGAACGACAGCATCGCCGCATTGAATGTGCGCGGCATTTCCCAATTGGCGCTGTGCCCCGCCTCGGCAATGGTCGTGACGCGGGCGTTGCCCAGCCTGCGCGCCAGCATCCGGGCCAGCGCGGACGGCGCATATAGGTCCGCATCGCCATAGATCAGGTGCATTGGAACGCCCGATGCGGCGACCGTCTCGATCGGCGGTCCGCCCTGGGTTGCCAGCTTTCGCATGGCCGTGCGCGTTTCAGGTGGAAGGCTGGAAAGCCGCACTGAGAGCGAGGTGCGATAAACATCCATCCAGCGCGCCACGCCTTCGGGATTGGCGAAGCGATAAGAAGGCGAAAGCTCGCGCAATTCGACCGGAAGTTCATGAAATTCATGCGGCTGCGTCGCCGCGATACGGGCCTGGATGTCCGGGGCGGTCATGCCGCCCATCGAACAGCACAAGGTGAAACTGGCGACCCGCGCGGCCATTGCGACAACCGCGCGCGATCCGATGAAACCGCCTGCCGCAATCCCGACAATATGCGCGCGCGCGACCCCCAGCGCATCCAACACGGCGATCAGATCTTCCATGTCGCCGCGCGCACCTTCGGGCGCAGGTGACAGGCCCGCCCCACGGCGCGAATAGGCGATGGCGCGAAAGCCCGCGTCAGCCAGCGCATGCTGCTGATAGGCCCAGGATTCAGCGGCCCCCGTATGCGCGTGCAAAAGAATGACGGCCGGGCCATTACCCCCTGAATCGGCGCACCAGATTCCCTTCGCCGGACCATCCAGCAGGCCCAACCTACCAACAAAGGGCGGAGGCGGCGGGACCAGTTCGGGATCGTCGGACAGCAATGGGGATGTGCCCACATCTTTCGGTCGACCGGCGGCGCAACCACTGGCAAGCCCTAGAACTGACAGCGGAACCAGGCCCAAGGTCGATAGCTGTCTGCGCGACATTTGCATGGCGATCTCTCTCCGTTACCTCTTCGCTCCCAGGCGATGGCCGGAAGCATTTTTATGCTCGATCTCACGTTGCGCGCGAGGATGGCCTGATCTCGCCTCAGTCTATCTCACCCCGGCATGCCATTGCCGAAGAGCGTGCTTCGAATGCCGCGCCCCATTCGACCAGATTTGGGCGTCGATAGCGCCAATCCAGTTCGGCGAAGCGCAGATCCAGATAGCCCAGCGCGCAACCCACGGCGACATGGCCAACGTCGAATTGCCGAGCGGCAAGTTCGCCTACATGCTGTTCCAGCCAGTCCAGGCTGTTGGCGACCTTCTGTTTCCAAGCCGTCATGTGTGCGTGGGAACGCAGATTTTCGGGACGGTCCCGCTCATTCCGCAAAAGCACGAGGATATCGAGTAACCCCATGCCCATCGCCTGCCATCGCGCAGTTTCGAGACCGGCTTCGCGGTTCACAGGATGCAGCCGATCAGCGCTGTCGAGCAATCGCAGGATCACCCGCGAATCGAACACCGCCTTCCCGTCATCGAGCACAAGCGTGGGCAATTTGTTCAGCGGATTGTCGGCGCTGAGTTGAGGATTGACCTCGCTCATCGCGGCAACGGTTCGCACCAGCGTCAGCCGGTCCGCAATGCCCAGTTCATGCGCCGCGATCATAACGATTCGGACGAAGGGTGAGCGCGGCGACCAATGCAACTTCATGGGCTCACTCTCCATATAAGACCGCTTACCACGGGCCGACTTTCCCCTATGCCGCCTTGGCCAGGATGTCGTGCACCTTTGGCCACATCTTTTCATAGAGCTTGCGAACGCCGTCGCGATCAAGCGAATGAGGGTGAAAAGCGATCATATTATTGCCGCCCATTCCCCGGCATTGATTGATGATAATTTCCGCTACGGTCGTCGGCGAACCGAAAATATATTCGTCGTCCGACATGAGCGCGGGCATGGGCAGGCCGCGCGGGCCGCCAGTGGTGGAGTTGGGGCCATGGCTGGGCGCGGCTGCATCGAGCACACCGCTGTTCTTGATGTCGTCCGAAACCTTCGCCTTGGTAGCATCATGCCGGTCAAGCGCGGCCGCGAACATTCTCGCCGTCTGCTCGGCATTTGCAGCCAGCAGCTTTTCCTTCTGCTCGGCCGCTTCCGCATCAGTCTCGCAGACCAGCACCTGCCGCCGCACGGCGATGTCGTCCGCGCTCACCCGCACCCCGGCTTCATCGGCCTTGGCCATATAGGCTTCGGTCAATCCGCGGCAGGTTTCAACCGACTGGTAGGCCGAACAGATTTTGTAGCCGCGCGTCGCCGCGCGCTCGGCGGTGGCGGTCGAATATAGAGACATCCAGCGGCGGCGGCGGATTTCCTCGCGCGGGCGGGGCATGATCGGCACGTCCTTGAACTTGAAATATTTGCCTTCGAAATTGACGATCTCGTCCTGCATTGCGAGATCGAGAATTTCGAGAATTTCGCCATAGATTGGCCGCACATCATCGGGATCGATGTTCACGAAGTCGAATTCGAACGGAACCCCGCTCGACACGCCGATTTCGAGACGGCCTTCAGTCAGATAATCGAGAGTCGCGATTTCCTCGGCCAGACGCCATGGCTGGTGAAAGGGCAGCACATTGCCGAGTACGCCGATCTTGATCCGCCTGGTGCGCTGCGCCAGCGCGGCGATCAGCAGATTGGGGACCGGCATGAGCGACTTGATGAAATGATGTTCGGCAAAGAATACGCCTTCAAAGCCGGAGTCATCGAGCTTGGCGAGCCGATCCAGCATGTCGTTATAGGTGCGCTGAACGATGGCCTGATCGTTATAGTCCGTAGGAGCGGCGTCGGGCACGCGGTTAAAATCACAGCACCAAGTCTTGATCATCATCATCTCCTGTCGATCATGGCACCACATTGCCCGCTTCGGGTCAATAGGCCGTATGACTGACATATTGACATCGTTCGATCCGCTGAATATTGCCTAATTGAGCAATTCAGACTTGCTGGGTATATTAATTAATGTTGACCCTCTCCCAATGCCGCATCCTGTCCGAACTGGCTCTGCACGGCAGCCTCAATCGGGCAGCCGCAGTTTTGCAAAGTTCGCCGCCGGTGTTGAGCCGGAAACTGGCCGCCATCGAAAAGGCGGTGGGAAGCCCGCTGTTCCAGCGCACCGGCCGAGGGCTGGAGCTATCGGACCTGGGCGAAAGGATGCTGCCGCAGGTCGAACGTATCCTGCACGAAGCGGCGCAGCTCGAATGGGTGTTGGGCGATGTAGCGTCAGTTCGCGGTGTCGTTCGCATCGGCCTTTTGCCAGCAGGATTCAACCTGATGCTCTCGCGGCTGCTGCGCGATGTCCAATCCCAACATCCCGGTATACAATTGCTGATCAGCGATGGGAGCAGCGGCGCGATGGAAGAAGCGCTCGACGCCGGGCGGCTCGACCTTGCCTTCATCACGCGGGTCAACGCCAAATCGGGAGAGAATGAGCGACTACTCACGCAAAATGCGATCGAACTTTACATCCCGGAATGCATTGATGTCCCGACCACCGATGGTGAGGTCGCCTTCAGCGATCTGGCGCAGCTACCCCTCATCGTTCCGCAGGCCCCCAACACGCTACGCACGGCCCTTCGACAGGCTTCGGTTGACCGGGGCATAAAGCTGGATCTGCGATATGAAATCAATGCTTTTGGCTTTCAGCTCCATCTGCTGCGCCAAGGGTTTGGATGTTATATCGGCGCGCGCGGCACGGTGCCGCAATATGGCGAAGACGGCGATTTCGCGATCCGGGCCGCCAGGATCGTCGATCCCTGCTTCTCCGGCAGCATCGTCCTCGCGCACAGCAAACATCATCCGCTTACCCGCGCGGCGCGCACCGTGATGGAGCATGCCTTGCGGATCGCACGGGATCTGCGCGGATTGGGCGTCTGGAAAGGTTTCTGACCATCATGTGGTAAGGGGCTGCCCCTTTCCTTGCGGCGGAGCGCGTCAGGAAAAAACGCTGTCGGGTACGAGAATCTGCTTGCCGGTCGCGGTGCGACTTTCGATGGCCGCATGGGCCTTTGCCGCCTGCGACAGTGGCCAGCGCCCGCCAAGGTGAACTTTCAGCTTTCCCTCTTCAATCAGATCCGCAAATTCAGCGAGCATGGATTCGAACAGCACGGGATTATCCAGATGGGGTCTGGTCCAGAAGCCAGCGACTGACAGGCTGCGATGCGCCAGCCGCCCCGTGTCGAGCAGCCAGCTTTGCTCGCTGACCGACCCGAACACCACGCTGCGCCCGAACATAGCCATCAGATCGAAACATTCCTCCGCAATCTGGCCGCCGGTCATTTCCAGCACGATGTCGACGCCCCGCCCGCCGGTGAAGGCGCGAACGTCCTCGGTCCAGCCCGGCTTGTTGTAGTCGACCACCAAATCAGCACCATATTCCTTAACCAACGCTCGCTTTTCGGGCGTACTGGCACAGCCGATGACGGCACCCGCCCCCCATGCCTTGGCAAGTTGGACCGCCACCAATCCCACGCCACCGGCCGCAGCTTGAATCAGGACGACATCCCCCTTGGCCATGCGCGTCGACTGACGCAGCATGATACCGGCGGTCGTACCCTGACCGAACAGAGCAAGCGCCTGTTCGTCATCCAGCCGTTCGGGAAGGCGATAAACGCGGTTCGTCGGAACGACGACATAGTCGGCATAGCAACTGGCCCCCGGAAACACGACCGCGCGTTGCCCGATCAGGCCCGGATCGACGCCCTCTCCCGATTCGACGATTTCGACCACAGCTTCCGCGCCGGGTATGAAAGGAAGCTCGACCGGGATCGGATAGGAATCGCCCGCACGCTTCATAACGTCGGCATAGTTCACACCCGTCGCGCGGACGCGGCACAGGACATGGCCAACGCCCGGCACGGGGCGGTCGATCATTTCATATTGCAGGACTTCGGGTGGCCCCTTGCGATGGAACCGGATCGCATTCATCATTTCGCCCACTCACCCCTCCCTCTTGCCGGATTAGCCGACATCAATCGCCGGCTTTTTATGTCTGACCTATAAATCTATCAATCAATCTTTTAGGTTTATCATATTTTCTTTGTAGTGGCTGCGCCTATGTTGATGCCGTCGCCATGCAGGAGAGATAAGAATCAGTGGTTCGATATCCGATGGATCAGGGTTCGGGAGTGTATATTGCCTGGCTTGCGCGAATCATCCCGCGGCCCCAGGATATCGCCGGCGTATGAATTGAAATATTGATTTTATGGCATATTCTTATCGAGATATTTGCCGCTCGCACCCAAGCTTCAGGAGCATTCATGCCCACCATCGAACTGCACAACCCACATCATGATGAAGGCATCGCAGCCATGGTTCAGGCACCAGCAGGCTCGCCACGAGGCACGATCATCCTGCTGCAGGAGATATTCGGGCTTGACCATAATATGTGCGCCGACGCCGATCGCTGGGTTGCAGCAGGCTTTCACGTCATCATGCCTTCGCTGTTCGATCGGGTTCAGCGCGGCTTCCTGGCCAAGCATGACAAGGCGGGCTTCGCGGCAGGCTTTGCAGCCATGGGCGAAACCCCCGACGAACAGGCGATCGACGATGTCCGGGCGTGCATCGGTTGGGCAAAGATCAACGCGGAAGGGCCGATCTTCGTTATTGGCTATTGTTATGGCGGGCGACTGGCGTGGCTGGCCGCCAACGGCTGCGACGGCATCGCTGGCGCGGCCGTCTATTATGGCGATGTCCTGCGCCATGCGGATGTTGCGCCGCGCTGCCCTCTAATCTGTCACTTCGGGGGTAAAGATCCGTTTTTGCCGGGCGAACGGTTCGTCAACGGCATCCGCGATCGTCACCCCACCGTTCCGGCGCATAATTATGCCAACTCCGGCCACGGGTTCAACAACAGCGGAACGCCCGATGCCGATCCGCGCGATGCCGACCTGGCACGAAGGCGGACTCTTGCCTTCTTTTCTGCCATTTCCTGACTTTGCACCGCCCCACCGGCAAAAACAGTCATAGATATGATCGAATGAATATTTCAGTCGGTGGGTTTGACTTTGCCGTGCCAAGCCTCTTGCAAAAAGGCAGGCCGCTTCATACGGCAAGAGATAGTGGCACGACGGGTCGTGGAAAAAGGTGGATTGGTAAAGATGCAAGAGGCAACATCTCCGTCGACATTGGAACAGGCCATCGCAACGGCCACGGGTATCGAGGCTGAAATTCTTCGGCTGGAGCAGGAGCGGATCAGGGCGCTTGTCGCCGTCGACTTGCCCGCGCTGAACGCAATGATGGCCGATGATCTGGTCCATATCCATAGCACCGGCCTGGTCCACGACAAGACGGCGCTGATCAATCACATCGACACGGGACGCGCATTTAGAGCGATCGAGCGCGGCCAACTATCGATCCGTGTAATGGACGATATGGCGATCATGCACGGCCCGATGACAAATCACATGGTCGTTGGCGGCGAACCACGCCTGATGGAAGGGATGGTGACCCAAATATTGCGGCGGGAAAACGGGAATTGGCGATTCACCCATTTCCAGTTGACCCTGTTCCCCTAAGCCCAGCTTCCCTCCAACGCCCAGCCCTTCAGACATTAAAATACAAATTTGATATTCAACTAGCTTTACGAATGTTATCTTCGGCGGTATCCCATCATCCAACAAGATGATTCCGCAGGAGAGAGGCGTGCCAGATAGCCAGTCGATTCCGCAAGCCGCTTCACCGCCGCTGTTCGAGGATATGTCAACGACGCCCCAGAAAGATATGAAGGCGGTCCCCGCACAATCCTGGTATACGCTTGGCCTGCTGACCGTGGCCTACGCCCTAGCTACGACCGACCGTTTCACGATCAATATCCTGCTTGAGCCGATCAAGTTGGAATTCGGAGCCACCGACGCCCAGATGGGTATATTGAGCGGGGCTTCGTTCATCGTCTTTTATCTTATCTTCGGCATCCCGATGGCGCGGATCGCGGACCGGGGCAATCGCTCCCTCCTGATGGCTGGATCTGTAACCATATGGTCGATCTTTGCTGCCTGTACTGGTTTCGTCACGAATATCTGGATGGCTATGGCGAGCCGAATTGGCCTGGGGGCCGCGGAGTCGGCCTGCCTGCCTGCCTCGATGTCGCTGATTTCCGATCTCTTTCCGGAACGCAGGCGGCAGCTTGCAGCAAGCATTTTTCAGGGCGGCATGCCGCTAGGCATGGTTCTGGTTGGCCCCATAGCAGGTTATCTCGCGCATAATTACGGCTGGCGCGTGACCCTGATCGCAGTCGGCGCGCCCGGTCTGATCCTGGGATTGTTGATGTATTTCACGATGAAGGAACCGGCCCGTCGTGCCGCCAGCGCGCTTAACGGAAAAGCGACGGTCGTTGTCCGCAATTCCATTTGGAAGGACTGCGCTTCGTTATTCGGTAATCCACGCTTTGCCCTGCTGTTTGCCAGCCAGATCATGATCGGCATCGCGACCAGCGTCATTGTCGTTTGGTTCGGCGTCTATCTGATGCGTCAGTTCGGCATCTCCATCCAGACCATGGCTATATTGATCGGGCTGGGTATGGGCGCAGTGATGTTCATATCCTACCTGATTTGCGGTTTCATCACGACATGGCTCGTCGAGCGTACCGGAAACAGGCGGTTCACCTCGACCATTCCGGGGCTTTTCGCTCTTGCAGCAGCCCCACTTGGTGCGCTGATGTTGTTTGCACCCACGTTGGAAAGCTGCCTGGCGATCGCTACGCTTTTCTTCCTCCTGATGTTCAGCAGCCGACCAGCCGGAAACAATCTGGTCCTTGAAGTCGTCCCGCCTTCGCAGCATGGTCTGGCGGTCTCGATGATCATGGTAGCGATCAATCTGATCGGTGGTGGCCTGGGACCGCTCGTGGTTGGCATGGTCAGCGATACACTCAGTCCGGCCTATGGCACTGCACAGTCGCTCAAATGGGCATTATTAGGCGCGATCCCTATAGAAGTTGCGCTGTCCGGGCTCGCCTTCCTGCTGATCAGCCGGTCCCGCAAACGACAGGAAGCCGCATCAGTCAAAGTTGCCGCGCTATGATGCAGGCCGTCACGGCGTCCCGTGTGCTCACGACCAATTTGCAGGATCATTTAGGTGACTGGATTCGCCGGGGTGACATAGCTGGTGGCATCATCCTCGTCAGCCAGGGCGATGACATAATTGCCCATGTCGCCATGGGGGCAGATGGAAGCGCCGATGACGTCCAGCTTCAGCCCGACAGTTGTTTCTGCGTAGCGTCCTTGACCAAGGTGGTGACCGCCGCTGCAGCGTGCCAGCTCATTGCACAGGGCAAACTTGATCCCTATGCGCCGCTGTCGCACTATATTCCCCAGTTCGCCACATTGCCGCAGGTGCGCCGTCTCAAGCGCGGTGCCAGCTATCCGCCGCTCCATCTCGCACCCGGCGATCCTCCTGGCGGAATGCCGGAATTCGACGTCACGCCCGCCCGCCGCACAATTGCCGTGCGCGACATAATGAACTTCACCTCAGGCCTTCATTCTATCGGCCTGCCTAATCCGAGCCTGCCGTTGACGGCACCTGACGACAGTATCGCCAGCTATGTGGCCAAATTGCCAGAGGCGCATCTGGATTTCGATCCCGGCAGCCGCTGGGCCTATTCGAGCGCGACCGGCTATGAAGTGCTTGCGCGACTTGTCGAAATCGCTGCGGACATGCCCTTTGCCGACTATTGCGCCGAATTGCTGTTCGAACCGCTGGACATGAAAGACAGTTGCTTCGGCCTGCAACCGCGTATCGCGAGCAAGCTCGCCGACCGCAAAGCACTTGCCAGTCCGCGCACCGTTCGGACAGATTATGCATCGGGGTCTGCCGGGCTTTTTACAACCGCCGCTGACTATGCGCGCTTTGGAAGGATGCTACTTGGGCAAGGCATGTTCGAGGGCCGGAAAATCCTTCTGCCCGCAGCCGTCGACCTCATGCGGACCAACCAGATTGGCGATCTGATCTTCCCCGGTCTCGACATGGCGGATTTCTGGCTGGGCAGCAGCTATAGCCAGCCAGGCCTGCGCTATGGCTATGGCGTCCTCATCGTCGAGGATTGCGCCGCTGCCGGTATCGCCGTGCCGTCGGGAAGCTATGGCTGGGACGGGATCGGCACCCGACGGCTGTGGGTCATGCCCGCGCTGGACGCCGTGCTGGTAATCCTGATGCCCGGTGCCGGACATGGCGTCGCGCCACTGCACCGCGCCATCGAGCGGATCGTGGTCGACGCGCTTTCAGGCTGAGCCGATCGACAACGGATGCCGGAGCCGGGGGCGATATTGCCCCCGCCCCGGCGATATTGGTCGCGAACATGTTTCAGGCGGGAATGCTCGTCAACAATTCGGCCTCGAATTCATTGATCGTGATGGCATAGTCGAACACCGCGCCTTCTTCGGGTTCGGGTACCAGCAGACTGACATGGCGCTCGACCGCAGCCGATGCGTTGAAATTGCGATGAACCAGCCCCTGCGGCAGGATGACCAGCGAATTAGCCTTGGCCACTTGGCGGCTGCGCCCGATGTCGATCGTCATTTCGCCTTCCTGGATGACATATATCTGGGCGAAGGCGTGGATATGGAAGTCGGGGCTGCCCGAACCGGGCTGTACCTGAAGCACATTGACCCGCATGGTCCCCGAACCCGACGTGCGGTCGATCATCGCCTGATAGGCAAAGCCATCGCCCTCAAACTTGGTATGATCGACCTTGATAACAGCCACATCATCGGTCGTTGAAGAGCCTCCCGCGCGAAGATCGGCATGGACTTCGAGCCACACGGCATGGGCGTCGCCGCAGAATCTTCCGCTCACACCTGCGGGAATGAACATCATGTCACCCACCGCGGCAGGCTTGTCTTCGCCATCCAATGCGAGGGCGGGCGCACCTTCCAGAATCAGGGCGAAACGTTCCTGCGGGCTGGCCTGGGCAGCACGCGCACTGCCGCCACGGCGCAACGTGATCGTGCAACCCAGATCCTCCTGCTCGTCGATAAGGGTTTGCCCGCCATCTGGCGGAATTGTTGCCGGATCAAATGGCCTTATATGACGCATGGGAACTGCTCCTCAAATATGATCTTGTCGTGTCAGCGGGCGATGCGGACGCTGACCGAGCCGAGATTGGGAAAGTCGGCGCGTGCCACCCGGTTTTCGACCGTAACGGGCTGTGGCGGCGGCAGGCTGCCGGTCATTATGATCTGACCGGCGTGCAGATGTTCGCCGATGGCGTGCAGGCGTGCAGCCATGGCCGCCACGACGTTAAGGGGATTGCCCATCGCCTCCAGACCCAGGGCGACCGCGCGTTCCTCGCCATCGATGCTGACCGTGCAGGGTTCCAGGCGCGGATCAAAGCCCTTGGCCGACATGATCTTGTCGCCGAACAGGACATAGCCGCCAAAGGCCTTCTGCACCGCGATGAGATGCGGCCAGCTATAGACTTTCTCCAAAACGCCGGGACGCAATGGCGCGACCTCGATAGCCGGGAGGAAGCCGTCGATGGCGCTCAACACCTCAATCGGTGTCAGATTGTCACCCTTCAGGTCCTTTCCCAGGACCATCGCAAGCTCGCATTCGATGAAAACTTTTTCGCAGTCTAGCTGAACCTCTTCGCCACTGCGGCGAGCGATTGAGGCCAGCAACGTCCCCACCATCGGCAATGGGGCATCAGGGAACATCGCGCGGACGCCGTTCGAGGTAAATGATGCCTGATGGCCGATAATCCGGTCCCCTGCCGCCACCCGACGACGCTTCACGGCAAGCTGGACCGCCAGCGCCTGATCCTGCGTGATGTCCGGGCAGATATGGATGATGTCCTTTGACGGATCGCCATCAATTCCCGGCTGGTCGATATGGCTGGCGAGTTCTTCTATCGATCTCATCTACACTGTTCCTTCCTCGCTCGGCGCATTGTGGTGTTGGGGCTATGATTTGATGGTCGCATCATGCTTCCGGTCCACTGGCGATGCGCCAGCCAATCTCAGCGAGCGGAGCCGCCTTGGCACCGACATCCAGCGCATCTGCGGCGCTCGCCTGACCGTCCTGGGCGCGCTTTCGTACGCCTTGCAGAATGGCCGCGACCCGGAACAGACTGAAGGCAAGATAGAAGTTCCACGAAGGAATGGCGGCAATATGTCGGCGCTCGCAATAACTACGGACATAGGCGGCTTCATGCGGAATGCCGAGCGCGACATGATCGAGATCCGCCAGCCCCCGGAAAAGGTTAACCGGCACCCGCCAGGCCATCGCGTGATAGGCGAAATCAGCAAAAGGATCGCCAACCGTCGACAGCTCCCAATCCAGCAGTGCGACAACCCGCGGCTCGTCGGGGTGGAAGATCATATTGTCCAGCCGCAAATCGCCATGGAAAATTCTTCCCGGCTGTTCAGGCGGCAGGTTGGCCGGAAGCCATTCGATCAACCTTTCCATAGCATCGATCCGCGCGCCTTCGGACGCGCGATACTGACGGGTCCAAGTCGCTACCTGACGGGCGACAAACCCCTCTGGCCGTCCGAAGTCCGCAAGGCCGATCGTGACCGGGTCAAGGCTGTGCAACGCCGCAACAGCAGTGCCCATGGCTGAAAATATCCCGCTGCGTTCGGCAGCGCTCATCCCCGGTAGCGTCTGATCGTAGAAGATACGACCAACCACATGCTCCATCACGTAAAATTCCGCCCCGATAACCTGCGGATCATCGCAATAGGCCAATGGCTGCGGAGCCGGCACATCGCGACCGGCGATGGCGGAGAGAATATGGAACTCGCGGTCGATGGCATGGGCCTTGGGAAGCAGCGTACCGAACGGCTTGCGCCGCAGGACATAGGTGCCTGATGCGGCGTCGAGACGATAGGTCGGATTGCTTTGCCCGAAGCCGAATTTCGTGATGCGCCCAGGGCCAACATAACCCGGCACATGATCCCTCAGCCACGCTTCGACAGACAGCGGCAGTTCTTCAGTCGCCAATTCCATCGTCAGGCTCCAATGTCGTAAGGCAGCCGGAAGGCCAGCGCGCGCTTCTGCCTTACGCCGCGACCCACGCGCTTAGTCATGGTTATGGAAAGTGTGGCCACCATCATGGCTGTGTGCGCCACCGCCGTCATGACCACCCCTGGCATAATGTTGTCGCAGCAAATCGACCCCATAGTCCCCGCCATTGGGCGCACGCGCGATCGTATGGACATGGAAGCGCGCGGGCTCCTCATTTGCCAGAAAAATGCCGCTATGATGGTCGAGTTCAAGCAACGCCACTGGGCTATGGATGCGGAAATAGAAGGGATTGACCTCATCGGCTTGCCCGATCCAGGCGAAGTGCGTCCGATCAAGATAGCGTTCGATCTCGCTGAGGCGCGCGCCGAAAACCCCGTCAGGCAAGGCATCGATGAAAACATCCGCCAGATCGAGCAGCGCTCGGCGCTGATCGGCGTTGAAATTTCGAACCGACACGCCCTCATAGGGGACAACGCGGTTATTCTGGAACGCACCGCCGACCTGGCGGCCATCGTCAGGATGATAGCGGCCTTCCGGCTGATCGGCCGTGAGCATCGATCGGTAAAGGATGGCGGCCTTCTGGTCGGACGGCGAAAGCCCGTGGAACAAGGCGAGCGCGCGCTGTTCGTGTGGTTCGAACGCACGCCTGCGCGTTCCACCATGGTCGTGGTCGGGTTCCAGGCCCATGAAGACCGGGGACAGGACCATCTGCCCACCGACGAAGAAACAGTTGAGCGCAAGATGATGGCCAAAAAATTGCCAGCCCCAAGGATCGCTGGTCGATGGGGTACCGTAGATCGCCATGGAGAAGGACCATTCGTTCAACAGATCGGTCAGATTGTTGAGTTCGCCCAGCAGCCGGTTATTGTCCATAATGCCGCGCGTACGTTCGTAGCCCCGGCTCGATAGCGAGGCTCGGACCAGTTCCAGCGCCCGCTCCCGCTGATCGTGGGTCATTTCCAGCAATTCCATCTGGTCCGGACGCAGCAGCAAGGGGGTGTTCTGCCACTGGAAGCGATAACGCGAATCCAGCGGGAAATGCACGCGCGCACGCGCGCTGCCGTCTAGCGAGTCCAGCCAGCGCATTGCCGCCTGTGCGGCGGACGCAACAGGCGCAGCATTTGGTTTCAGCCCATAAAGCCCTTGTATCACATGCCCGTCGCTCGAAATTCCGCGCACGGGCTCCTTCGACAATGGCCCCCACATTCCCAGGAGACGGTCGAGAAATGGCGGATAGTCGAACATGTCCATTCGGGCATGTTCTTTCGAAATGCGTGGAACGGCGTTCGGATCGACATAGTGCTCATAGCCGAGCATGGTCATGAGATCGCTCCTTTCCTGCCGCAAGCGAACCGTTCGGCGGTTGTTTCCTCCACTCGATCCGGCCGTCGCGCCACTTCATCCTCTTGCCCAGCGGGCATAACGTCCGCAGCGCGCATAGACAAGTGTTACTGAGAGATTCTCACTTGATCATGAAACGGATGCGGGATGGCGTGTGAGCCAAGGTTCGGAAGACCACTATCGGCGTCGGACGATTAGATCGCGCACGCCTCCGCCCGCTCCCTCTCTTCCGCGTTGATCCGCTCGCATTCCTGCTCGACAACGCTGAACGCCTCCCACAAAGGCAGGCCGAGCATCGCCAGTGTATGCGCCGAAGCTTGCCGGGCAAGGAGGCGTGAATCGCAGCCTGGCGTGTACTGGCGCAGCGCTCCGGCGACCAAAGCACGGCAAAACGCCGCGCCGAGATCGACGTCCGCAACGCCAAAGCGGCCCACCGTCCTGCCGCGCGAAACATGTTCGAGCAGCTTGTTATGCAGATTTTCATGCGCACGGTCCGGGTCGATCACCACGCGCAGCATGATGGTACGCATGCGGGGATGATCTTCGTAATAGCGCAATACGATAAGCGGGCCACGAGCCACTTGCGCGGCTGGGTCATCGCGTGAAACGCTTTCGATCTGGGCAACCACGCTTTCGACGACGGCGTGAGCCACCTCCTCCAGCAGATGATCCTTGTTGCGGAAGTGGTAGTAGAAGGCCCCGTTGCTGATTCCCAGTACGCTGGTAACCTCCAATACCGAGGTTGCTTCAATGCCTTTTTCCGCGATCAGGCGCAGCGAAGTATCGATCAGTGCGCGTCGTGTACGATCACGCTTGTCTCTGGCCTTGTCCCGTCTCGTACGGTCACTGCATTCATTTGTCTGGATTGCCTGCTCCACAGGGCAGAAACATGCGCTCGTCCGCGGAAATTTGTCAAGGGATGGGGCCCTTCAAGTGTGTCCGTCGATAAGCGCCGTTTCGCCATGCCTTGACACAGGAAGCCCGCACTTTAAAAACCACGAGCATCTCAAAAAAACCTTCCCATGATCATCCTATGAGAATGTGGGAACCAGAGAATGATCTGATAGAGAAATGCCTGGAAGTAGAGGGAGCGGGACAGCATGAAAAGTAGGACAGCGCGCCTTCAACGGAGAATAGCGCGCGCCACATCGATCATGCTTCTTCTATCGGCCGTGCCGGCTGCCGCACATCCGGGCCACGACGCCATGGCAATGGCAGATGGGCTGTTGCATCCGCTGACGGGGATCGATCATTTCGTTACCATGGTTGCGATCGGGTTGCTCGCAGCCCGGCAGATCTCCACCCGACTCTTTGTGCTGCCGCTTGCTTTTGTGACAATGATGGCGCTCGGCATGCAGGCGGGTGCCGTTTCCTTTGGAAATGGCGCGGAGATTGCCATTGCTGTCGGCCTGTTACTGACCGGCTGTGCGCTACTGATCGACCAATCATTGCCTGTGTGGGCGGTCGGCCTGCTCGCCGGCAGCGCTGGGCTGTTCCACGGCATGGCCCATGTCGGAGACAAAGGCGGCGCTGCCTTGCAGCCAAGCTATATTATGGGCGTGCTCATCATGACGATGCTGCTGCATGGCGCTGGTGCCGTCGCTGGACGGCATATGCTGCGCCTGCCAGTGCGTATGGCGTTGCATGGACGGCGTATCGCCAGTCTGGGCACCGCCTGCACAGGCCTGTTCATCCTGATGGCCTGATCCGATGGCTTGGATCGTGCCGTGGATTAACTGCGCCTTCCCGAACCGCAGCAGATTGACCTCTGCCCTCCCCTCCCAAATCACCGATAGGGGTCAGTCATAATCTCTGGGCTGGGCGGGTACGTCTTTTTAAAGCGGGGCTTAAACAAACCCAGCTCACGAAGGTCGCCGCAAGGCGAAAATTACGGAGGACATCAAAAATGGATCTTGGGATTCGGGGAAAAATCGCACTCATCTGTGCATCGTCACAAGGGCTTGGCCTGGCATGCGCCCATTCTTTGGCAGGCGAAGGCGTGAATATCATCCTCAACGGTCGCGACGAAGCCAAGCTTGCAAAGGTCGCGGACGAACTTGCTGATTATGGGGTAGAGGTTAGGACGATTTGCGCTGATCTGATGACGCAAGAAGGACGCGATGCAATCATCGCGCAGGCAGGCGATATCGATATCCTCGTCAATAATAACGCCGGTCCCCCGCCCGGACATCTCAAGGACTGGGACCATGCGGCTTTGCTAAGCGCAATCGAGGCCAATATGATTCCCGCAGTGCTGCTCATGCGCGCCTTCATTCCGGGCATGCGTGAACGGAAGTTCGGGCGGATCGTCAACATCACGTCCGCCATGGTCAAGTCGCCGCATCCACTGATGGGACTTTCCACGTCGGCCCGCGCCGGGCTGACCGCCATTTCCAAAGCGATTTCGCGCGATGTCGCGATCGACAATGTGACGATCAACAATCTTCTGCCCGAACGGATCGACACGCCCCGCCAGGAATTCATGGCGCAGCGGATCATGGCGCAACAAGGCATTGATCGCGACGCTGCGCGTCAACAGATTGCCGATACCGTCGCCGCCAAGCGATTTGGCACAACCAAGGAATTTGGGGATGCTTGCGCCTATCTTTGCAGCGCGCAGGCTGGCTTCATATCCGGCCAGAATCTTCAGGTCGACGGCGGCAGCTACGAAGGACTTATCTGATTTCCGGTGAATCCGCGCCGACCGCCCTTGCTCAGGCGTATATCTGGCCAAGGGGGTCGTGCGGATAGGCAAAGGGTTTGCGAACATCGGCCATGTCCGGCGGCAACGGGATTTCATGTGTGTTGAGCGTCATCGCAACCATGGTGTAGTAGCCGACAAGCGCAGTCAGTTCGACAACGCCGACATCGCCAAGCCGCTTTCGGGCGCTGTCATAGGTCGCGTCGGTGACCGAATTGAGCTGGTTAAGCTCTCGTGCAAAGGCGCACACCACCGCTTCGTCGCTGTCACCTGCAATCGGCTCCCCACGCTCCAGCATGTCGATCATTTCATCGGCAAGCCCGGCCTTGCGACCTTCGATCGCATGCGCGATCCATTCGAGCGAGGACCGGCATGATTGCGCCGTCACCAGAATGGCAAGTTCCGAGAGCTTTGGCGGCAGCGACGTGGAATAGCGGAGCAACGCGCCCAGACTCTGCCAGCGATCGGCAAGTTCTGGATTGAGAAGCGCGGCGCGGAGAGGACCGGCCAGCCTGCCACGGGGTCCGCTGACGATCCTGTCGTGGACGGCCGCCTGTGCGGGCGTCATCGTTGAACGCTCCGGTAACTTGATCCTTGCCATCAATGCCTCTCATCCATTCCGCGCTGCGTTCGCGTCCTGCCTGTGCCGTAAGCGCGGTGAGCGTCGCACATTCGCCAGCTAACATACATAAAACCAACTTTACAGATGTAATTTCGACTGAGAAAATCATTGTCAGTCGCAATCGCGAAAGTCATCAACGGTCGACCACATTGTCGACTTCAGCCAACAGCCAGTCAGGTGCCGTCAGTTTCAGCCGGTCGAGGACCGGAAGCTTCAATGTGACCAGCGGCTTTATGAAACGCGATACAGCCATGGTGGCGGGGTCCGCCCCTTCCAGGAGCGCCGCCGCCATCGTGGCCGCTTCTCCCCACACGCGCTCGAAATCGGGATGGAAGCTCGCGACATGAGGGAAGGTTCCAGAAGGGTCTCCTCCGATGCTGGGAATGCCGTGCGCGATGGCGGCTTCGGCTATCCGGTCACCGCCATGCCCCAGCAATTCGTGCGGTCCCAGCAGGATGGCCTGCGCACCGTCGGCCGCCAGCGCAGCCACGACATCCCCAAGCATTTCGCGGTCGACACACTCCCGATCCAGGATTTCCGCACGAAATATCTCGCCCGCATAAAGCATGTTGCGACGCGCGGCGGCGGCCGGAGCATAGCCCAGATTATAGAGATAGCCGACACGTTCAATGGCTGGATTCAGGGCGCGAAGCAGGCGCAGTTGCGCCGATTCGACGCCGGGAACCCATGTCACGGCTGTCAGGTTACCGCCCGGCCGCTGCACATTTTCCACCAGGCCGGAGCCGACAGGGTCCATAGACCAGCAGACTATCGGAATACGCTGCTCCCGCGTTGCCTCTATCATCGCAAGATCAGCGTTGGTCATGAAGGAGAGTACGACATCGGGGCCCCACCCGACGATCTCATGAGCCAGGGCTTGGGTGCGCGCCTTGTCGCGATTGCCGAAGAAGCGTCGATATTCGGCATTGTCGCCCGGACGGTAGCCGAGCCTGACGAGATGCCGCTCCGCCATGTCGAGTTGGGTTCCATACCCCGGAACATCCGCCGCATAGGTGAACATAGCGATACGGGCAGCTCGGCCTGAAATCCTGGCTGAAACTTGAACCGGCTGGTGTGACATATCGCCCCCGACTAATGATAAACTGCCGAATATTTCTATCTTATTGAACCATGGATCGCATACCCCATAGTCGCACGGCTTCTTCGCGAAGCGCAGGCAGGATTTCGGTCGCGAACAGTCGCATCGTCCGGCGAACCCCGGCGGTCGGCGCGCCTGCCTGCCGGATATTGAGCCGGATATGCGTGATCAACCCGCGCTCGCCGCGCACCACGCACAGATAATGGTCGCGGATTTGGCTTACGGTGCCGGCAAGCGGTACGGAAAATGGCCGGGGCTTTTCGCCCGCAGCGGCGGCGATACCAAAAGTAGCATTTGCGCCGCGAGTCGCTTCGCGAATATCATCCGGGGTGAAGACATGGCGCGGCGGCACTGATCCGTCGAGGTTCGTTCGCTGGCCATATTGGTTGCTCACCCAGGCGCAGGCCTCGGCGATCTGATCCAGAGCATCATCCTGGCTGTCGCCGATACTGACGATGTCGCTGATGCCAACCAGATAGTCGCGCGGGTCGCGACCGTCCGCCTCCGTGATGCGCCTATATTCTCCGGTAACGTCCGGCGCGATCAGGTGATACCCCCTTTTGGCGGCGCGGGCGACGCCCTTCGGTCCGAAACCACCCCATGCGATCGGCACCGGCGACTGGACGGGCTGCATCACCCAGCGAATGCCGGGAATGTTATAATATTTTCCGTTCCAGTGAAACTCCTCGTCGGGCGGGCTGGCATAGCATTTCTCGATGAAATCAATGATTTCCCATGTGCGGCCGAACCGCTCAACCGGATCGATGCCAAAGGCCTTGAATTCCTCGATCTGGGACCCAACGCCAACGCCTATTTCAAGTCGGCCTCTTGACATGATATCAAGCGCAGCGAGATCTTCGGCCAGGCGCAGCGGATTATGCAGGGGCGCGCAGATGATAGACGTGCCGATACGAATCCGGCTGGTGCGCGCGGCGATGTCGGCCAGCAGCATGATAGGCGTGGAATGACCGGCGCTATGCCCAAAATGATGTTCCGCAACATAGTAGCCGTCGAAGCCCAGTTCTTCCGCCAGAAGGGCATCGTCGACATGATTTGTCCAGCATTCGGCCGCCGTTTCGCCCAGGTCGGCACGAACCGTTGGCCCGACAGAGATTGAAAAGCGCATATTGAACCCCTCCCATGGACTTCCGGCGGACTTGGCGTCGACCGTTATGGACATCCCCGCCAGCGCATGAAGGCACTAAACGTTATTTAACTGCTATATTGACATTTTCAACGGAAATTATGTGGATATTATGGCCGCGATCGTCGTTTAGATGCACGCGGACCTGTACAAAAATGACCATATATCGAACGAATGCTATGCCAGCCCACGTTTTGCTCGATAAAGGTCGTAAAGCCGACTTTAGGGTTTACACTATGGCGTCATCAATATAGTTCGCAAGAGCGCCGCTCAGCTTCTTGCATCGAAACGTTCGCCATCATAGCGGCGATGGGGAAGCGTGGGTACGATTTCAAAACGGGGTCCGCGATGCCGATTGTTTCTGAAAATGACGCACAATTTATCGATCAGCTCAACGCGACAATGGGCGCTGCGATGGCAACCATCACGGCGCGCGGCCAGACCATTCATGACATCGATGCCTATCGCTACCTGATGGATCAGCTTTTACCCATGCAGATGCCGACAGATGTGCCGATGGCGGATGTTGCGCAGTGGCACCCGCACATGGAACTGGCCGACGGAGTGACTGCGGCGGTCGCCATTCCCCATGGCGATGGCCCGTTCCCGGTGCTCGTTCACGCCCATGGCCATGGGCTGATGGCCGGGCATTCCCATGAATTCGAACCATGGATCCGTACGCTTGCCTCATATGGCTTCGTCGTCGTTTTCCCCGACTATTCGCACATGCCCGAAGCGCCCTACGAACAATTGATCGATGAAATGCAGATTGCAATCGACTGGCTTTGCAGCCACGGCGCGGCCATCAGGGCCGATCCGGCACGCATGGTGCTTGGCGGCGATTCTGCAGGCGGCGGATTGGCATTCGACCTGTTGCTTCGAAACCTGGCGCGCGAAGATGGCGCCCGCTTTCGCGCTTTCGAGGGAATGGACGGCAATGTCGATGGCCAGATCATGGCGCGCAAGGGCCATGCGTCCCTTCTCGACCAGTTGACCCAAGACACCAAGTTGCCGCCCATGATTTTGGTGGTCGGCACAGCCGATTTCACATTTCCGGCCCATCTGCGAATGGCGACCCGGCTGAACGAGTTGAAAAAGCATTTCGAATGGCATGTTTACCATGGAATGCCGCATGACTTTGCGAAATTTCCGAAAATGGAAATCGCGCAAACGGCAAATCGGCGAATGATGACATTTTTGCAGCGCGCGTGCGAATAGCGGCACCGCGATGGCCCATTCGATGAACCCGCACCAGTGAGAGGAAAAATTTGCGGTGAAATTTGAAACGCTGGAAATGACCATCGAAAACCGTATCGCGACGATCCTGTTGTCGCGTGCCCCTGTCAACGCGCAGAACCGGCAGATGCGGCTCGACCTCATTGCGGCGCTGGACCGCATCAACGAAAATGACGAAATCCAGGCCGTCATTCTGGCCGGTGCCGGAAAATGCTTTTCGGCCGGGGCTGACCTGAAGGAACGACCGCAGATATTGGCCAGTCCGGGCGGATATAGCGAACATAACCGCATCGTCCGCGAAGCCTGCGACGCTGTGCTCGAATGCCGCAAGCCGGTCATCGCCGCGGTTCACGGTGCGGCCATCGGCGCAGGCTGCGTCCTGCCGCTCGTTTGCGACATATTGATCGTCAGCGATGATGCGTTCTTCGCAATGACCGAGGTCGACTACGGGATGGCTGGCGGTGTTCGCCATGTCATGCGTGCGTTGGGGCAATCCAATGCCCGCATGATGATTTTCACCGCCCGACGCTTTTCGGGCGCGGATATGTATCGCATGAATGTGGCGTCGGTCTGCGTGCCGCGTGAAAGGTTGATGGCTGAAGCACAGCAGATCGCCACGGAGATCGCGGGCAAACATTATGAAGCCATACTCGCCGCAAAACGCTCGTTCGACTTCACCGAGGAAATGCCCCTTCGCAACGGCTATCGCTACGAACAGACGCAAACCGCAGCATTGGCCAGATTGCGTGAAACACAGGAAAATTTCGCCAATTTCGGGAAGTCCGACAAATAGTATAGCGTCGCTATCTTAAAAAGATGCGGGCCAGATTCTGACACGCAAGACCTCCACATAAGGGGGTATACGCGCGCAACACTCGTCTTTTATGCATGCGGAAATCCGTCGGCAACGAATTTCTCAAAGCATGGCTTTCTATACAATATTCCGGGGCTTATGCAGCCCCGGAATATTTAGATATATTTCAGAAATTCTTGGTCGCCCGAATGCCATAGGCACGAGGGGGATTGATCGTGACTGAATAGATATTAGAGCCATTTGGTGCCGCAGTCGTCGTCGAAAGACCACCTGTGTAGACTTTAGCGTTGGTGATATTGCGGACGTAGGCGGTAATTTCCCATGAATTCACGGGGGCCTTGTAGGCGATCTGCCCGTTCAATTGCGTATAGGAAGGCAACCGCCCATTCGGACCGAACACCGCATCTGCCCAGCGACTGCTGGCGTGCTGCAGATCAACCTTCGGCCGTATCAAGCCGCCACCTTTGAGACGGAACGTATGCTGATAGTCGAGTGCCAAACTCCATTTAGGCAGGCGCGGGAGCGATTGTCCTGAACAATCGACATCGACAGTGCCCCCCGTCTGCGCATAGCTGCAGCGTGAGCCTCTCGCCGGAAGATAGGGTGCTACACCCGACACTGGCTGCGCCGCGAGTAGGAAGTTGTCGTAATTTCCATCGGCATATTCTGCAAAGAAATGCAGCACGCCATCGGAAAAGGGACGCACGACCACATCGATGTTGGCACCCTGGATGGTGGATTCACCGGCGTTGAGGATGAAGCGTTGGCGGGCGATGCCGGAATTGCATTGCAGGTCCTGCTGGGTGGCAAACTGCTGGTTTTTATACTTCCAGTAGAAAGCTTCCATGTTCACCTGTAGCGCGCCCCCCAAGAAACGGTTGCGCAGACCGGCCGAATAAGCAGTCAAGTCTTCAGGTTCATGCTCTGTTGATGTTCGACCGCCGCATATGGAGGTGAAGGGCGAATAGCCACCAGCCTTGAAGCCGGTTGAGGCGGTCGCATAGGCCATCGAAGCTTCGCCAAGATCTGCCTCGACCCCGACCTTCCAATTTGTTCTGTTCGCCGTGAGATCGGAGATGTTGATCCGATTCCCAGAAAGGTTGATCGGTACGATCGGCGGTGCCCCGGTGCCAAGCTCGATCACGCCATCGACGGTCTCGGAGCTGTAACGAAGGCCGCCGATGATACGGATGCTTGGGATGATGGAAAAAGTCGCTTGGCCAAACACGGCCTTGGACACGGTGGTTTGGCCGGTTTGAGTAAAGCTGTAGACAGGGCCCTGAGCGGCTGAAAGTCCCTGATCCATTTTTTCGCGATAATAATAGCCGCCCAGCACCCATTTCAGCCTGTCGCTATTATTACCCAACCGTGCCTCGACTGACGTCTGCTTGGTCGTGGTAATCTCGGCAAACCGCAAGGTTGCCGAATAGGCAACCGTGTCCAGATAGGTGTAGCGATAGGCCGGCAACACCGTCAGCGTTGCAAAATCGCCTAGTCCCACATTGAGTTCTGCCGAGATATTGCGCAGGTCCGCATCGATATTGCGATCTGTCGGTGTCGGTATCGCCGGGCCCGAATTGATCGGATAGGGCCGCGGTGCCTCAGTGTTTGACCGCCATGGATCATTATCGAACACGGGCAGCACCGTGTTACCCGAACCGTTGCCGCCAATGTGCGACCCATCAAGGTTCAGCAGCAGCGAGAAGCGATCGCTTGGTTCGAACAATATCCTGGCGCGAAGCGACTTGGTCCGCTGATCCTGACCGCCGTCGGACATATAGCCGTCACGGTCAACCACCTGACCAGCAACGCGAATGGCGGCCTTGGTCCCCAAAGGGAGGTTCAGTGCGGCTTCCCCAGAGAGCAGGTCAAAGCTGCCATATTCGCCGGTGACATAGCCTGACACCTCGCCCAGCACCGGGCGGACAGTGATGACATTGACGGCACCGCCGCTTGCGTTACGTCCATAAAGTGTACCTTGCGGACCTTTCAGAACTTCAACACGCGCAAGATCGAAAAAGGCCGTCGTCGCACCAGAGGCACGGGCAAGATTGATCCCATCAATCGAAAAATTGACCGAAGTCGTATCCCGCGTGTTGCCGGCGGTGTCGCCAACACCGCGTATATAGACTTGCGGATTGACGCCGGTCGCGCCAACCATGACACCAGGCGCAACTGCAGTCAGATCTTGTGGTCGATTGACATATTGAAGTTCTTCTGGAGTCAGCACCTGGACCGCAAGAGATGACTTCTGCAACGAAGTTGCCCGCCGTTCGGCTGTAACAATGATCTCTTGATTTGCATGGGCGTCATCGACCGCCTCCTGCGCAATTGCTGTACCGCTTGTCATAGCAGTGCAAGCAAGCAACAGAGATATATTATTCCTAGTCATTATATTTCTCCCCTAATATTATAAGTTTTACCTTATTTATAATTTTAATGGCTGATTGCTTCTGTCAAAAATCTCAACACCAACGCATTAAATTCGTTGGATCTTTCGACGTTCGACAAATGGGCGGCGTCAAGCTGGGCAAAGCGCGATCCAGATATGGATTGGTGCAGGAATCTGCCTTCGGCCAAAGTCGTCGAAACGTCCCGTTCTGCTGCCAAAACAAGCGTCGGAGTCGTGACGGCAGATAGTAGATCGCGAAAATCGGCATCACGGATCGCAGCGCAGCAGCCGCCATATCCTTTTGGCGAAATCGCACAGATCATATGTCGCATGTCGTCGACAAGATCAGGATTGGCCGAAACAAAGCCTGAAGAATAGAATCGAGCTATCACCTCATCCGCTATCGCTTGCGTGCCATCGGACGAAACTGTCTCAATGCGGCGATTCCAGTTCGTAGCGACACCGATCCGTGCGGCGGTATTGGCCAAAACCAACGCCCGAACTCGCGCGGAGTGGTGAATGGCCAGCCACTGGCCGACCAAACCACCCATTGACAGTCCGCAGAACGCGAAAGAGTCGATCTCCAAAGCATCCGCCAGATCGAGAGCATCGCGACCTAACCGCTCGATCGTATAACTTCCGCTGGGCACCTGCGATCCGCCATGCCCGCGACTGTCGTAGCGCACAGTCTTGAAAAACTGGGAAAACGCCGCGATCTGCGGTGCCCACATATCCATCGTCGTGCCAAGGGAGTTGGAAAGCAGCAAGACCGGAGCATGTACCGGACCGTCAATGCGGTACGCGATGCTGCAATTATCGCTGGAAACCACTTTTCCCACAACACCCTCTCGCTGATTAAATCAATATTTCGCTAAAAGGTCATCCGGCCTCTTTTCCGCGAAAACATCGCTTACTTTGGAATATTCATTATATCCAAGACGAGCTATTGGATCCAATGACCCTATATCTATCAATCCATCTCTCAGGATATATTCTTCAATATGAACTCCAACTATTTCACCAATAACCATAATATTAGAAGAATTTGCCATAGTGCAGGGCAAATTCACGATCTCTATGACCCGACATTCGAAGGCGACAGGGGACTCTGCAACCCTCGATGCGCCGACAAGCCGACTAGGCAACTTCGTCAAACCCACCCGCTCGAACTCGTCCACGCCACGTTCAAAGTGCGCTGAACTTGCGATCATTTTTTCCCGCAGGGCGTAAGTCGCGACATTATGAACGAACTCACCCGTCTCGATCGCATTCGTTGCCGAGTCTTTCATCGGTCCGTCGACATGCGGGCCGTTGGAACAGAACATCAGCATTGGCGGCAACATGCCCGCGAGATTGAAATGACTATAAGGCGATAGATTATCTACTCCTGCTGCCGACCGAGTGGAAATCCATCCGATGGGACGCGGAACGACGCATCCCTGGATCGGATTATGCGGAAGGCCATGGCCGTCTTTTGGTTCGTAAAACATATTAGGTCAATTCATTGGTTGATGCAACTATAAACAACATGCAGATGCTACCCACTACAAGCGGCACCGCCAGCAAAGCGAAGTAACTGGCCCGGTCCCAGCCCAAGCCGATCAGCGCCCCCGCAAGACCAGGCCCAATGATCGATCCGAACCGACCAACGCCAATGGCCCAGCCCACACCAGTTGCGCGCACACCGCTTGGATAAACGCGCGTGGCCATCGCATAGAGACCCACAAGGCCACCATATGTGAACAGACCCATGACAAAGATCATCGCCATTAAAAGCACCAATCGAACGTCTGCGTCAGCCAGAAGGCCGAACAGCGCCATGCCCGCCGCGCCCGCCACGAAATAGGAAGCGATCAATCCCTTGAGTGAATGACGGGACGCCAGGATACCAAGAATCATCATGCCTACGCCGCCGCCCGCGTTGAGCACCACGCCGCCGAGTACACCTTGGCTGGTTGAAAGGCCCGCATCGATCAATACCGTCGGCGTCCAGCCGATAAGGAAATATAACGAGAGCATGCACGTCGCGAAGGCGAGCCACAGGGCCAATGTGGAACGCCAATGCCCGTTTGCGAACAGGGCACCGATCCGGTGCCATGACTGTCCCTGCACCTGCGGCGGCGGCAGGGCATCAAGCCGCGGCCGCCCCATCCGGTCCAGCGTCCGATTGATGCGGTCAAGCGCGCCTGTGGGTTGCCGCGCCGCAAGAAAGGCGATCGATTCCGGCAACCAGGCAGCAACCGCCAGAATCATCGCGCCGCCCGCCAGGCCGCCTGCGATGTAGACTTCCCGCCAGCCGCCGCCGATGCCCAGATAATAGGCCGTCAAAATGCCGCCTGCGGTCGCCCCGATCGGATAGCCCAGGTATAGAAAGCTGATGGCCAGGTCGCGGTGCCTATCGCTTGCATATTCGACGACGATCGTCGTCAGGCTTGCGAACAGCAGGCCGATGCCTGCCCCGGTAACGATCCGCGTCGCCATCAGTTGCGTGAGATCCTGCGCCAGACCGCTGGCCACCATGCCGATCGATATCACCGCCAGTCCGCCGATGATGGTGCGCCGTCGACCGACAATATCGGCAAGCGGGGCGAGGACCAGCGATCCGGCGGTCATGCCAAGCAGACTGGCGCTGATGAACGCGCCGATCCACGCGGGCGATGCATTCCACTGGCCGGCGATGACCGGCGCTGTGTAGGACGCCACCACCACATCGAAGCCATCGAACATGTTGATAAGCAAGCAGATCAGGACCGCCCGCAATTGGAAAGTCGACATCCCGTCCGGCTCGGCAGGCATGTGGAGTGCGCCCTTCACGGGCGGATCACTCCAACACTGTCACGGATTTCGACACGGGTACCAAATTCGACAGAACGATCGCGAACGCGCTCCAAGATGCGCTGCGCCACCGCGCCGCGCGCCAGACGTGGCACACCGATGTCGTAAAACGGGCCGTCAAACTTCATATCGACCGGATAGATCAGGATTTCCGCGATCCGACCGCCGCGATAGCGCGATACAGCGACAATGCTCTCAAAATATTCGCGATGATGGGCGGCCGGATAGATCCCGCCCGCCGCTTCGCTGAGCGTGATGACATCCTTGAGGTCCGGCTGGTATCCGGGCGTCTGGCGCGCTGTCGCCGTCCACAGATCGGCTTCCCAGTGCTGCGGCAGGAAGGGTTGCCGGGTGAACATGCCCAACTGGTAGAAGATGGGGCGGCCCTTGTAGATTTCGATGCCGCGCACTTCGCCTTCACCATGCGCGTAGAAGACGCTGGCACCATTGTCGATCGCCGTATGTGCCAGCGTCTTCAGGAAATCCGGGGGCGACGCCGACTTGCTCTGGGCGGACTTTGCATCTTCGGGTATCTGCCACTGGTGGGCATGGATGTTGGCGACGACGAAGTCGGCGCTATATTTGGCGTTGCGGACTTCACGGGCATATTCCGCCAGTTCGTTGCCCATAAAATCATAGTTGAAGGACGGCTTGTCGCCAGCGACATAGATATTGTCGTAAATTCGTATCTGGCCCGGACTTGCTTCAGACGAGATCGTCCCGCTGGTGATCGGCGAGAATCCGGGAAACATATAGGGTGCCTGTGCATAGGCGGCGTTGAGCGAGTCAAATGCCTGGCGCGGCAGGGTGATCCGTCGGCGAAGATGCAGCGCATTTGCGCCGGGCGACCCGGCAGAAATGTCACCGGCCGGCCGCGCGTCCAGTTCTGCATTGGCGGTAATACCGAGAATGGCCACGCGCCCCTTGGCCGATTCGAAATAGCCCGGACGCTGCGCCTCGCTTTTGTTTTCGCCCGCTCCGGCTCCGACGATCCCCACCCTTTCGAGTTGGGCCGTCGTCTCCCGCATCCCCTCCACGCCCCAGGCGGTGCTATGGTTGTTCGCGCGGTTGACGACATCGATTCCGATGGCCTTGAGATCGTCGGCAATCTCCGGCTTGCCGAGCGCCATGAAGTAAAGCGCACGCTTGTGCAGGCCGTCAGCCTTGCGCGGGTCCATCACCGTCATTTCAAGATTGCCGAAGGCGACATCGGCGCGCCGCAACACATCATATATCGCCTGTACATCGGTGTCGGCGAGGCCGGCAGTGGGCCGCGCGGCAACGATATCGCCGACGGCCGCGATAGTGAAATCCCCCCGCGTGGTAATTTTCAGATCGCGGGCGGGATCAACCACCACCTTGGCATAAGTGCCATCGGCATTTCTGAGTCGTGCTGCGGCTTCGGCCAGCGGTCGCGCCCTGCTGTCTATACTGGAAACGCCCGGCTCCGCTTCAGCCTGGGCGAGGGCGACCGGCGCAACCGCCACAAGAAACATAACGGTTGCCAGCCTGTTCCAACGCATGTCTTTCTTCTCCATTCTGGCCGGTCGCCATCAGTTCTTCATCATCGCGACAAGGAAAGGACGCATCATCGCGATGGCGCTGTCCGGGTCGTCGAGCACGATGGTCCCGCCCGAAATCCGCTCGATCCGGTTGGGGTTCTGGGTCATGTTGAGATAGAGGCCGGTCAGGGCGGTGTAGCGCCACATGATTTCGTCCGGTGCAAGATCCGGCAGAGTCAGCGCGAAAGCGTCCAGAAAGCGGCGGTGCAGGTCGGTGAAGGCGCGCTCGGCGATACGCTGCATAGCAGGCTCGTCCGACTGGGCGATCCGGCCGATCAGGCGAACATAGCGCGCCATGCCGGGGTCGCTGCTAAAGGCCGCGCGCAAACCCGGCACCATCCAGGCATCGACGATGTCATCGACCTGTGGGCGACCATCGCGGGAGAGGATGCCGTCGAGATAGTCGATCCGCAGGCTATTGAATTCGGCAAGTCGACGATCGACGATACGTCCGACAAAATGCTCACGTTCACGAAAGTGATACAGCATCAAGCTGTGGGTGACGCCAGCACTCTTGGATATCTCGCGCAAGGACACGGCAAAGCCGTCCCGCGCGAACAGCGTCTCGCCGGCGTCCAGCAATTTTTCGATGACAACGGTGGCCCCGGTTACGACGGATTCGCCGCTGCGCGTCCGCTTACTTCGTACCCAACGATAGTAGGTCGGGCGTGAAATACCCTGCCTCTCGCAGGCTTCCGACACGGAAAGGCCTTCGCGCACAAGCTGCTCTATCGCGTCCACAACAAGCGCGTTCATTGCCGTTCCGACCCTGCCTCTGGTCCACCATCACGCATGTCAGACATCCCCCAAGCCAACGATTGGCGCGCCCGGCTTGCCTAATAATTTGTCTTGTCCGGATGATCAAATATGTAACATTTACCGAAATGTCAATCCATGCTTCATCGGGAAGCCAATGAGCATGACCTCTGCGGACCGGACAGCGACATTCCGTACCGCGCGCCTAGCGCTGGCCCAATTTGGTTGCTGTTGTCAGAAGCTGAGAAAGCCTGTCAGGGCGCAGCCGCTCCCTTGCGGCGCTTCCGCCCGAAGCGATACCATAACCGATAGGCTTCAAGCACGGCCAGCGGGCCGAAATGGGCCAGGGCGGGACCGACCCCGCCCCAGTCGTGCAGTGCGGCCCAGTGAACAAGGGTCAGCGCTGCCGCACAATAGATCCAGCGTTGCAACGATTTCCACGACGCACCCATGCGCCGCACACACCAGTCGTTCGAGGTGATGGCCAGCGGCACGAAGATCAGGAAAGCGATCCAGCCCGTCCAGATATAAATTCTGGGCAGGTCGGACAGAACCGAGTCCAGTCCGGCCTTGTCGATCAGGTAGAATATAGTGTGCAGCACCGCATAGCCGAAAGCGGCCACACCCAGATAACGACGATTCCGCAGCAACCAGTTGGTCCAGCGCCTGCCCCGGAACAGCAGCGCCAACGGTGTCGCCATCATCGCGACAATCATAAACCGCGCGGAAAACTCGCCGGTTGGGTGCAGCAAATCATGAAATGCGCGCGGATCAGTCGAGCTGAGCGCCGACCAGGAAAGGCCGATTGCAGGGAAAGCGAACAGCAGCCACAACCACCAAGGATAGAAAGCCGATCGACTACGCACTATCAGAACCTCCCCTAGAATGATCCGGAACGCTCGCTCAAGGCTGCGCCAGTCCGACATCGAAGCCAGGCAACGGAGCCCGCTCTTCACTTGTCAAACAGCCTGGAATTACCCCGTTATCCGCCAAAAGTTGAAAGAAAGCCGAACATAGTCCGAGGTCGGGTCATTAAAAGCAAAAGACGCACGAATATGTTGTCGGATTAGACGCGCGAAGCGCGCTCACCCATCACGGCACGCACTGAAAGGGCAGCGATTACGCTAGACAGGATCGCACCATAGATCGTCTTGATGACAAGGGAGGCCACAAAACTCGCACCATTGGGTGCAACAGCCGCGAAGGCGAGCGCCATCGGTAAGGCCGCAACCAAAAGACCTGCCAAAGTCAGAAAGACCAACCGCAGCAGAAGGCGATTAGGCAGCAGAGAAAATCTTTCCATTATCGGCCACTGCCCCTTAGCAGCCTTCGAGCGAGCGCCAAGAGTGACGCCAATGGCCGTAAAAATGCATACACCGAGGGTTTGCAACATAAGGTCGCTATTGAAAGCCTCCACATTCAACCAAGGCGTTCCCCAAAAAGCTACAACAGTAATCGCAGCCGAAAAAGCACCACCGATCACAAAGCCGATAGCAGCTTCACGCGCCATGATCGTGCCAGGCTCCACAATGAATAGCTTATTCACAATATCATCCTCTACATTACTTCTCTTTTTTATGTAATTTTGATCAATGTTGCCGATTAGATGATTTCTGGCAATCCCTTCGCAACCTGTGCGGCGCAAGGCATGTCGTCAATAGCCCATTGCTTCATCAACAGGATTTCCTCGTCGTGGCCCAAGTGATTGCGAGGGTGTGAATGGTCGGTAAACTCATAACGCACTGGACCTTATGATCCATATTCTGTACCCATGTCCAGCCTTTGGGGTGGAAGGATGCGGCTAAAATTCGATGAATAGCATCATGGGCAAAATAGCGCCCTTTTGGCATGAGAATATGCCCGGCCGAATCATATTCGGCAGCGGGTCGATACAAAAGCTCTCCGAAGAGTTGGACGGCATGGACATCCGCGCCGCCGCCGTACTCAGCACGCCCGGTCGCAAAGCAGAGGCCGAAGCGGTTGCAACGCTGATCGGCCTACGGGCTAGATTAATTTATCCCCACGCGGAAATGCATACGCCCGTAGCTGTGAGCGAAGCCGCTGTCGCAGCGTTGGCCAAGGCAGGTGTCGATGGTGTCATCGCCATTGGCGGCGGTTCCACCATTGGTTTGGGCAAGGCCATCGCGCTGCGAACGACGCTTCCCCAGATTGCGATCCCGACCACCTATTCCGGGTCGGAAGTGACGCCCGTCGTCGGCCAGACGATCAACGGCCGCAAAGCAACTGAGCGCTCGCTCAGGGTCTTGCCACGCCTGGTAATCTACGATCCCGATCTGTCGCAAAACCTCCCGGCGCGCATATCCGCCGCATCGGGCCTAAATGCCATGGCCCATGCCGTGGAAGCGCTCTATGCCGAAAACCGCAGCCCGGTGATAGAAATCATGGCGGTTGAGGGTATCGCGGCGTTTTTCCGCGCAATTCCCGCCATTATTGCCGATAAATCTGATCGAGCAGCGCGCGCCGACGCGCTTTATGGAGCATGGCTGTGCGGGCAATGTCTTGCAGGTGCCGGCATGGCGCTGCACCACAAGCTATGTCACACGCTGGGCGGCAGCTTTGGCTTGCCCCATGCCGAAACGCACAGCATCGTCCTGCCGCACGCGCTTGCCTATAACCTGCCCGCCGTCCCGCACGCACAAGCAAGGCTCGCCACGGTTCTGGGCGATGCCCCTTCTGCAACCTTGCAGAACATAGCCCGCGATGCCGGATTGCCGGTGGCGCTGCGCGACCTTGGCATGCCGCAAACGGCAATTGAGGATGCGGCCGACATCGCGTTGGCCAGCCCTTATTGGAATCCGCGCCCGTTGGAGCGCAATGCAATAGTCAGGCTGCTGACACGCGCCTGGCAGGGGGCGGTGCCCGCAGCGGCTTGATCGTAAACAACATAGTGAACCGGGGAGAGAGGCATTGCAGGATCTGAACGAGGACACGCTTACCCAAGCCGTGCTGAACGCGGTGTCAAAGGCAGGCGACCCGCGCGTCAGGCAGATCAGCCAAGCGCTGGTGCGCCATCTTCATGCCTTCATAAAGGAAATCGAACCGACCGAGGAGGAATGGGATCAGGCCATAGCTTTCCTGACCAAGACCGGCCAGATGTGCTCTGACACGCGCCAGGAATTCATCCTATTTTCCGATGTTCTGGGCGTGTCGATGCTGGTTGATATGATAAACCACCGTCTGCCGGGCGACGCGACCGAAACCACCGTATTCGGCCCCTTCTATGTCGAACCTCCGGTTTTTGCACTGGGTGACAACATTCGCGGCCATCTGGAAGGAACGCCCTTGCGGATCGAGGGCCGGGTGCTCGACGACAATGGCGGCCCGATCAGGGGAGCAACGGTCGACCTGTGGCATTCGGACAAGGACGGGTTTTATGATCTGCAATTGCTCGACGCCAGCCCCGGTCTCGCCGGACGCGGACGGCTGACGACCGACGCGGATGGAGCATTTCACTGCTGGACTGCCCGGCCAGCCCCCTATCCCATTCCCAATGACGGCCCGGTTGGAAAGATGCTCGAAGCCCAGGGGCGGCACCCGTTCCGACCGGAGCATGTCCATTTCATGATCGCCGCCCCCGGTTTTCGCACGCTCGTTACCCACATATTCGCCGCCGACGGCGACTATCTTGATTCAGATGTGGTGTTCGGCGTGAAAAACTCGCTGATCGAACCCTATGGGGTAGATCCTCAAAGCGATGCGTTGACTTTGCAGCGGGATTTTGTGCTCGCGCGCTGCTAGACGCTTATGAAGCGTCCTCTCTCTTGCCGAACAAAAATCGAAGGGACCAGCATGACCATCACACTTTATCATTTTCCGTCCGCCTGCTCGCGCGTCACGATGCACGCGCTGGAAGAACTGGGGCTGGAGTATGACGATTATTGCGTCAACATCATGCAGGGCGCGCAACGGTCTGCGGAATATCTGTCGATCAATCCGCACGGCAAGGTTCCGGCGCTCGATCTCGACGGCAAACTGATGACCGAGAACGCCGCGATCCTGTGGACCCTGCACAGACATTTCGGCGGAAACAAACTATTTTCCACCGCGCCCGACGATGCAATCGCCAGCCATGACTATCGCGCCGACCTGTCTTGGTGCTCCGGTACGATGCATCCTATGGTGCGCCAGGTGCGGATGCCCATGCGTTTCACCACCGGCGAACAAGACGGCGTGCGCGCGGACGGCACAATCAAACTAACGGAGGAATATGGGCAGATCGCGGCCCGCATCGGGGACGGATGGTGGTATGGCGAAAGCTGGTCGATCATCGACACATATATCTATTGGGGATGCAGCACCGCGAGCAAGGGCGGCTTTGCGCTCGATCGCTTCCCGGCGCTGATCGCCCATGGAGAGCGTGTGCGCGCACGCCCGGCTTTCCAGCGCGTACTTGCAAGGGAGCAGGCCGCGCTGGATCGCGAGGGCATCACCGGCGTCGCGCTTTGAGTCCGACTTTATGGGCCTGGCCGCTCATCAAAAAAGCGGCCAGTCAGTCGAAACGGTAGCTGGATGCTGTAATCGATCCGAACAGATCGGTCTGGTGATACACTCTGGTAGCCGCGCTGCCCTTGGCCGCGCCCACGGCCACCATGAGTGGGATGAGGTGATCCTCGCTGGGATGACTGAGGCGCGCTCCGGGTGCCGCCGCCCAGTTCAAAAGCTGGGTTTCGCGCATCGTTGGATCGACCAGCGCCTGTTCCAGCCAGGCGTCGAACCGGCTCGAAGGGTCGGCTGCCGCTGGCCCGCGCATACGCAGATTGTGCCAGCTCAGCCCGCTTCCGATTATCAGCACGCCCTCTTCGCGCAGCGCGGCGATGGCGTGGCCCGCAGCAATATGTTCGGCCGGGTCATAGCCCTGTTTCAGCGAAAGCTGGACCACGGGAATATCCGCCTGCGGCCGCATCGCCTGCATCAGGCTGAACGTGCCATGGTCAAAACCCCGTTCTGGATCGGACCGGCAATCGATGCCAGCCGCCGCCATCATCCCCGCGACATGCCGTGCCAGTACAGGCGATCCGGGTGCCGGATATTTGATGTGATAGGTATGTTCGGGAAAGCCGTAATAATCATAGACCATGCCCGGCATCGGACCGGAGGAAACCGTGAATCGCGGCTCTTCCCAATGGCCGCTGACGACCAGTACGGCTTTGGGCAACTGCGGCACCTGAACCGCAAAAATATCCTTGAGCGACCGTTCGAGCGCATCGAACATGGACCGCATCGGCCCTTCAATCCATGGCCAGGGACCGCCGCCATGCGAAAGAAAATAGGTTGGCAGCATTCCCCGGCCTGTCATTTGCCCGTCACCCGCGCGGTGTGATCGGTGCCCGCGAGCGGCGACCCCAGAATGTGAAGGCGGCCAAGGCAAAAAATACAAGGTTCAGCGGCGTGACCATCGCTTCACCGCGTAAGACATGGAAAATCATGGCGCAGATCTGCAACGCCATGCAGCCCATCGCGGCATAAATAGTCAGTTGCGGTTTGATCCGGGTAATCGCGGGGAGCAGCATGCCAAGGCCGCCAGCCATGTCGACAACGCCCATCATGCGAACGAATGCTTCCGAATAATCCGCCACCCAGGGAACAGTCTTAGCCAGTTCGGCGATCGGGCTGGTCAGTTTCATAAAGCCGAACAAGGTAAATGGCAGGCCGACCAGAGCCTGCGCCACCCACAGTGCGATGTTCAATCCCCTACCACCGGAATGTCCATTCATTGTCACTTCCTCCCCACACTATGCGCGCGACGATAGAGGAATTCCCAAAAGCAATCCTAGGCCCTATAAGGCAACGCATCGTTTGCCACGGGTGTACAATCAAACCCATTGCCATGTTGGCCATGGGGTCGTCCGACGCAACGCATTTTTCTGACGCTCTTGATTGTTAAGACGATTATAACAATGATGACCCTGTGGTAAGATTTCGCATCAGTTCCCGACAAATCGAGGCATTCGTCAGCGTTGCCCAGTGCAAAAGCTTTACCGCAGCCGCGCACAGCCTCGATATTTCGACTTCGGCCATCAGCAACCTGATCGCTGAACTAGAAAATATCGTTCAGGTCCGCTTGTTTGAAAGAAGCACGCGCAAGGTGGTGCTAAACGATGCCGGCAGGCTGTTACTTCCGGCCGCACTTACCTTCAGCCGCAATCTGGCGAGCCTTGAACGGGTGGCCGAGGGCCTTGCGAGACAAGCAGCAGGCACCATCAGGGTGGCCGCGCCAATGGTCATGGCAAGCGCCATTCTTCCTGCAATGATTGCACAGTTCCAGATAACAAATCCCGCAGCGGAAATCGTTCTCATTGAAACCAGTGTGGAATGGTTGGGCGAACGTGTTGCCCAAGGCGAAGCCGATCTAGCGGTTGGCCCAGACCGGGCGACGGACGATATCGTGATCGCAGAAGAGCTTCTGCCAACCCGCTGGGTGGTCTGGCTGTCTGCCGATCATCCCTTGGCTCATAAGGATGTGCTCTTCTGGCGCGATTTGCGAGGGGTCCGCTTCTTCACCGGCGGCCACGATCATGAACGGATCGTGGAGGCGGCCATGGCAGGACTGGCGATCGAAGACAGGATTGTGCCAGGCCAGGTCTTCGACAACATCTCAACGGCATTGGGCGTGGCGGCAGCCAATTTGGGCGTGGCCTTGTGCCCGGAATATGTTGCGCCAATGGCACGCGCTTTCAACCTGGAACACAGGCGTCTTATCGATCCCGAATTCACGCGCTTTGTCACGCTCTACAGTTCAGCCATTCGCCCGAAATCGGAAGCCATCGTCGATTTCATGCAACATCTGAAAGATTGTTTCGCGCGCATGAAATCATCGCAATCGGCGACATGATGCCATGCGCGGTCTGCTTCCAGAACCCCTGCTCAATAAAGTTGCCGCGATCGGCCCATCGTCCGGGCAAGGCCGAATAATGCACCAAGATAGGGCGCTTCGGCTCCCACAGCCTGAGCGATTTCCAACGGCGCTGCCAGCAGGGCGTCCAGTTCAAGCGACCGGCCAGCCTCTACATCCTGCAACATCGAGGTTTTGAATGCGCCAAGTTTGCGCGTCACCTGCATTCGGGCTTCACCACTTTCGGTGATGGGGCAACCAATCCGTGCCCCAATACTGCGCGCCTCTTCCATCGCCTGTAGCGCAAAGGTCCGCAGTAACGGATCATCCAGCAAACAGTCCATCGTCGCCAATGTCAGTGCCGACATGGGGTTCATCGTCATGTTACCCCATAATTTATACCACACCTCCTTGCGGATATCCTCTGACGTGACCGTGGGAATCCCGGCAGACTCAAGGCAATCGCGCAAGGCCCCGACCCGCGCGGATACGCCGCCCGAAGGCTCGCCGACGATCAGTTTGTCACACATGCGCAGGTGACTGATACCTGGCTCCGGCACAGCCGCCGAAGCATGTACCACGCAGCCGACGAGGGCATGGCGTGGGATCGAGCGCTCAATGGAAAGTTCAGGATCGACCGATCGCAGCGATTGCCCCTCACCCATAAACCACCAAGGTACGCCGTTGAGCATTGGCACGACCATCGTATCGGTGCCGATCATTGACCCAATAGCCGGTGCAAGGGTCGGCAAAGCCTGCGCCTTGACGGCGATCATGACGATATCCTGCACACCCAAGGCCCCGGCCTCCGCAGAAGCGCGACAGGGGTGGAAGGTCGTCTGCTCGCCGGTCTTCAGCCCCAGTCCTCGGCTCTGAAGGGCCGCAAGCGTATCGCCACGAGCGAGGGCAGATAGGTCATGCCCCGTTTCGGCTAACCTTGCGCCAACCCAAGTGCCAATGGCACCCGCTCCCACAATAGCGATCTTCATCCACACACTCTCTTCAATAGGGTTGAGGAGGGCTGATGCCTCATCGAGATCACCCAGCCCCTGCAACTATAGCCGCCTCCGACGTCGCGTCATGCATGTTTGCCAAGCTGCACCTCGCTGCATATATTGTCATCTATGTATTTACAATAACCTATATTAATATGTTTGACTTATCAATATTGCTGTTGCTATCAAATGGCGCATGACGAAGGCCATCCCAACTCTATCGATTGGCGACCACGCAGTGCGCGCGGCCCATTATGTAAATGGTGCCTGGGTCGACGAAGGCGCGACATTCCAGGTCTTTTCGCCGATTGATCAGGGCATGCTCGGTTCGATGCCCGAAGCATCGGACCTACTGGTTGATGCGGCTGTGGACGGGGCCTTGGCCGCCTTTCCGGCCTGGGCCGCGCTGGGGGCGGAAGGCCGCCTGCCCTATCTGCAGCGCTTTGCCGACGCCATTGTCGACCGGGCCGAAGCCTTTGCACAGGTCGAATCGCACGACGCCGGCGTGCTGCTGTCGCGCCTGCAACATGGCATCATCCCGCGCGCGGCGCTGAACATCCGCTGGTTCGCCGAAGCCGCCCTTAAGCTACAGGACAAGGAACTGGCGACCCATCAGGCGCACCATTATGTGCGCCACGATCCAGCCGGCGTCTGCGCGATCATCACGCCGTGGAACTCACCTTTGATGCTTTCCACCTGGAAGGCGGGACCGGCGCTGGCGGCAGGCAACAGCGTCGTCATCAAGCCGCCGGAATGGGCACCACTGGGCTGCTCGATACTGGCCCAAGCGGCTGAGGCTGCGGGCATTCCGCCAGGCGTGTTCAACGTGGTGCACGGCCATGGGCCGACAACCGGCGCGCGGCTGGTCGCGAACCCGCGTCTTTCTCGCATTTCCTTCACCGGCAGCGTTCCTACGGCAAAGATCATCGCCAAGGTCGCAGCCGAAAACCTGATACCGTGCAGCCTGGAGCTGGGCGGCAAATCGCCCTTCATCGTGCTGGAGGATGCAGACCTTGACCTCGCGGCCGCGACCGGCGCGCTGCAATATCGCAACGCTACACAGGTATGCCTCGCGGGCACGCGCTTTCTGGTTCACGAACAGGTGCGCGATGCCTTTGTCGAGAAGATGCGCGCCATTGTCGAACAACTGGTGATCGGCGATCCGCGCGACACCGCAACCGAAATCGGCCCGATCATCCACCCCCGCCAGTTTGAAAAGGTGCAGGGCTATGTCGAAAGGGCCAAGGCTGCCGGGGCAAGGCTGCTGTGGGGCGGCGAACCGCACCCCTTTGGCCCGCTCTATTACAAACCCACGATGTTTACGGACGTCGCGCCAGACGCGGAGATAGTTCAGGAGGAAGTCTTCGGCCCGGTGCTGGTGATGCAGACCTTCACCGACGATGCCGAAGCTGTGCGGCTCGCCAATGACACGGTCTACGGTCTTGGCGGCGTGTGCTTTGGCGAAGTCGGCCATGCCAGAGCGGTTGCCGAACAGGTGCGTACCGGCTTCATCTGGATCAACAGCTTCGGCATCCGCGATCTTGCAGCGCCATTTGGTGGCCGCGGCCAGTCGGGCATCGGTCGCGAGGGTGGCGACTATAGTTTCGAGTTCTTCTCCGACATCAAGGACGTGATCGTCCCCACCGCCCCCTTCAAGGCGAGCTTTGCACATCGATGAGCAACGACGGAAAAATCACGGGTGCCGCGATCGTATCGCACCATCCCGGCCTCATGCAGACTGACGAGTTCCGCCTGACGGACGGTGCCGGTCGCGATTCAGACCTGATCGAGGGCTACAAGCGGCTGCGGGCGCGGATCGATGCAGCGCGGCCCGATATCATCATCATCTTCGACACCCACTGGTTCACCACCGGCTATCATCTGCTGGCGGGGGCGCAAGGGTATCGCGGAAACTATGTGTCCGACGAAATGCCATGGTATCTGCACGGCGTGCCCTATGATTATCGCGGCGCACCCGAATTCGCTGACCTGATCCAGCAGGTTGCCGAAGAGCGCGAAGTGATGGCGATGTCGATCAAAGACCCCGCCCTGCCCCAGCATTACGCAACTGTAAATCTTGTAAAACAGCTTAACCTAACTGAGCAGGTTCTGACCGCGAGCAATTGCCAGAACTGCGAAAGCCACCATTTTCTTGAGATGGGCGCGGTGATCGGCGAAGCGATCCGGCGAAGCGGTAAGCATGTGGTGCTGTTGGCATCGGGCGCGCTCAGCCACAAGTTCAACCCGATTGACTGGGTTCGCAAAAGCCCGCGCATCTTCGATGCCGCCAATGTGTCGAGCGAAGCCAATATCAAAAGCGATCTCGAAGTTGTGGAACTGTTCAAACAAGGTCGCCACGACGTGATCGTCGACCGTTTTCCCACCGTCTATGCGAAAATCCCGTGGGAGGGACTGGGCGGCCACTATCTGCAAATGGTCGGCGCGATGGGCGGGCGCGATTGCCGCGCGAAGGGCACAGTGCTTTCCGAATATGAAAATGCGCGCGGCACCGGCAATATTCACATCTGGTTTGAGGGGTAAGCGATGAACCCGTTCGAAGGTCCGCGCATCGAACGCCGCCGCGTAATCGTGGGCGGCAGCGCATATTGGGGTACGATGCAGGATGATGGCCTGTTGGGTCTGAACGATGGCCGCCGCGTCGATCCGATCGATCTGGTCCACCTGCCACCTTGTGAGCCGACCAAGATCATCGGCGCCCATATTTCCTATGTTTCGCGCAGCATGGAAACGCGAGGCAAGCCCAAGCCTACCGACAATCCCACCTATTTCACCAAACCGCCCACCGCCGCCAATGGCCATAATGGCACGCTGCTGAAATATGACGGCACCCGCTATCTCAATTATGAAGGCGAAGTCGGCGCAATCATCGGCAAGGTGACGCGCAACGTGACGCTGGACGAAGCATGGGAATGCATCGCTGGCTTCGCCCCTGTTCTAGACATGGGCGCGCAGGATTTCCGTGACACCGACCAGGGTTCGATGCTGCGCGTGAAGGGTTTTGACGGCTATTGCCCGATCGGCCCCGGTATCGTGCGCGGTGTGGACCCGCGCAAGGAAGTGCTGCGGACCTATCGTAACGGATTGATGGTGCAGGAAGCGAGCATCGGCGAGGAACTGATCTGGGAAGCCAATTATCTGATCGCCGACATCGCACGATACATCACTCTGATGCCAGGCGACGTGATCATGACCGGAACCCCGGCCCATTCCCGGTCGCTGGACGTGGGCGACACGATCGAGCTTGAAATTTCGGGCCTTGGCCGTTTGAAAAATATAGTCGCCGCAGCACCTATCCCGCGCGCGGACGGCATCGGACACCCGCCGATGGACACGGAGGAAGTGCGCCGCGTCGCACTGGGCTTTGACGAGCGCGTGCGCGAAGACCTCAAAGCCAATTATCGCGCCGCTGCAAAGGCTCCGCAGTGACGCAAAGCCTTGCCGATCTGGCCGCCGCCTTTTCCGGCCGACTGTTGACCGATAATGACGATATGGCCCCTTTCCTGACCGACTGGGGTCATATGCGCGGTGGCAAGGCACTGGCTGTCGCGCAACCGGATTCGACCGACGATGTCGCCACCATCGTCCGCTGGTGCAATACGAACGGCGTGCCCATCGTCCCCCAGGGCGGCAACACCGGGCTGGCCGGCGGCTGCATTCCCGACCAATCGGGAACGGCGCTGGTGCTTTCGCTTGCGCGCATGAACAAGGTTCGCAGCATCGATCTGGTCAACAACACGCTCACGCTCGATGCCGGTTGTATCCTGCAAAGCGTGCAGGATACCGCGGAAAATCACGACCGGCTGTTTCCGCTGTCGCTTGGGGCAGAAGGAAGTTGCACCATCGGCGGCAATCTTGCGACCAATGCGGGCGGTACCGGCGTATTGCGCTATGGCAATGCACGCGACCTGTGCCTTGGCCTCGAAGTCGTTACCGCCAACGGCGAAATCTGGGACGGACTAAAAGCCCTTCGCAAAGACAATAGCGGCTATGATTTGCGCGATATCTTCATCGGTTCCGAAGGCACGCTGGGGATCATTACCGGCGCGGTGTTGAAACTTTTTCCTCGGCCCGTCGCCCAGACGACCTGCATCGTCAGCCTCGACTCCCCGTCACGCGCGCTCGATCTGTTCGGGCTGGCACGCCGACGGCTCGACACGATGGTCACGGGCTTTGAATTCTTCTCGGAAGAATGTCTGACGCTGGTGCTGGAAATGTTCGACGATGCCCGCAGGCCGGTCGAAACGCGGGGCCCTTGGTATGTGCTGGTGGAATTGTCCGATCTGCAATCGGAAGATAGCGCGCGTGAAAACATGCAAAACCTGCTCGAAACAGCATTTGAGCAAGGCGCGATAAGCGACGGCGCTGTTGCGACTTCGGTGTCGCAAGCACGCGCCTTCTGGGCATTGCGCGAACGGCTGGCCGAAGCGATGGCGAAAAGCGGCAAGGTTATCAAACATGATGTTTCGGTGCCGGTTTCCTCTGTGCCACAATTTCTGGATGAAGCCGATGCCGCCATGGCGCGAGGATGGCCGGATATCCGCTTCATCGTGTTCGGCCATCTCGGCGATGGCAACGTCCACTATGATTTCATCTCCAAAAAAGGGGCGGATCAGGACGCTTTCCATGCCCAACAGGATGCGATCAACGCTGTCGTGCATGACATTGTTGTCAAGCATCGCGGCTCGATTTCGGCAGAGCATGGCCTTGGCACCCTGCGCCGTGACGAGGCGGACCGCTATCGCGATCCGGTGGAGCGCGGCTTGATGCGCGCAGTGAAGGCCGCATTCGATCCCCATAACAGGATGAACCCCGGAAAGCTGCTGGCATGACGCAATATGCCAATCTGGTTGGCGGACGGTGGGTTGTCGGGAAAACCGCCAGCCTTAACATCAATCCGTCAGACACGAACGACGTGATCGGCGAATATGCCCAGGCCTCGCCCGACGATGTCACCGCCGCGATCGATGCGGCGAGACACGCCTTTCCCGGTTGGTCGCGAGGCGGCCTTCAGGAACGCAGCGAAGCACTCTACCGCATCGGTGCCGAAATTCTGGCACGGGCCGACGAACTGGCTGATCTGCTGGCGCGCGAGGAAGGCAAGGTACTGCGCGAAGCCAAGGGCGAAGTCGTGCGCGCGGGCAATGTTTTTCGCTTCTTCGCGGGGGAGGTTGTGCGCGGCGGCGGCCAGAGGCTGGCATCCATCAGGCCGGGCGTCGATATCGAAATCACGCGCGAACCGTTGGGCGTCATCACGCTGATCACGCCATGGAACTTCCCCATCGCCATCCCGGCCTGGAAGATCGCGCCCGCGCTGGCCTATGGCAATTGCGTGGTGTTCAAACCCGCCGATCTGGTGCCGGGCTGTGCCTGGGCGCTGGCCGACATCATTCATCGTTCAGGGATTCCGGCCGGTGTTTTCAATCTGGTAATGGGGCGCGGCGCGGCGCTGGGCGATGCCTTATTGGCCGGAACGGATGCCGTCAGCTTCACGGGGTCCGAAGGGGTGGGCAATGCCATCCTGATGAAGGCGGCGGCAAACGGGCAGAAAGTTCAGCTCGAAATGGGCGGCAAGAATCCACTGGTCATACTCGACGACGCCGATGTCGACACGGCCGTGCAATGCGCGCTCGATGGATCATTTTTTTCCACCGGGCAGCGATGCACCGCTTCCTCGCGCCTGATCGTGACCAACCGCATTCATGACCGATTTGTCGAGGCTTTACAGGCCGCGATGGGGCAGATGGTCGTTGGTGACGCGCGTGCGCCAGACAGTATGATTGGCCCGGTGGTCGACGAACGGCAACTGGCGACCGACCTTTCCTATATCGACATCGGCCGCACCGAAGGGGCGAAGCTGGTTCAGGGCGGCGAACGGCTGGAACGCGCACCCCCCGGTTTCTACCTGTCCCCCGCGTTGTTTACCGGATGCACAAACACCATGCGTATCGCGCGTGAAGAGGTGTTCGGCCCGGTTGCCGCGGTAATCCGCGTCGCTGACTATGACGAGGCGCTGAGCGTTGCCAACGACACTGGCTTCGGGCTGTGCGCGGGCATCTGCACCACTTCGCTTTCGCACGCGAGCCATTTCCGGCGCAACGCGCAGACCGGCATGGTCATGGTCAACCTGCCAACCGCCGGGGTGGATTATCATGTGCCGTTCGGCGGTCGAAAAGGGTCAAGCTATGGCCCGCGCGAACAGGGCAGTTATGCGGCCGAATTCTTCACCTCGGTCAAGACTACCTATATCAACGCAGGAAGACTGTAATGCCCCTTTCCCCGCAGGACATTGCCGCGCTGGCGACGGAACTGGACAGCGCCGAGCGCGAACGCCGTCAGATCCGGCAACTTTCGCTGCGCTTTCCGCAAATGGGCTTCAATGACGGTTATGCCGTCCAGCAGGCCTGGGTCGACCACAAGCTTGCCCATGGTCGGACCGTCATCGGGCACAAGATCGGCTTGACCAGCAGGGCTATGCAACGTGCCGCCAATATCACCGAGCCGGACCATGGCGTCCTGCTGGACGACATGCTGTTCCATTCGGGCGATGATTTGCCTTTCGATCGCTTCATCGTCCCGCGCGTCGAGGTCGAATTGGCCTTTGTGCTGCGACGCGACCTAGCTGGCCACGATGTTGCGTTGGAAGATGTTCTGGCCGCCACGGAATATGTGGTGCCCGCGCTGGAAATCATCGATGCGCGAATCGAACGGATCGACACCGAAACCGGGACGACACGCACCGTGGTCGATACGATTTCCGACAACGCCGCGAATGCCGCCATCATTCTGGGCGATGTGAAAACCGCGCCGGATGTCTTTGACTGGCGCTGGGCCTGTGCGGTCCTGCATGTAAACGACGGGATCGAGGAAACGGGCGTCGCGGCAGCGGTGCTGGGCCATCCGGCGACTGGCGTGGCGTGGCTTGCGCGCAAACTGGCTGTTCGCAATGTCGGTCTGCAAGCAGGACAGATCATATTGGGCGGATCGTTCACCGCGCCGATCGGCCTCGCCAAGGGCGACAACATATTTGCGGACTATGGACCGCTAGGCCAGATCAGGGCGAAATTCACATGAACGCATTCAAGAATGCACTTGGCACGAAACCGCAATTCGGGCTTTGGCAGGCGCTTGCCAATCCATATAGCGCCGAAATCTGTGCCGGTTCCGGCTTCGATTTTCTGGTATTCGACGGCGAGCATGCGCCCAATACGGTGCCGCTGGTTCTACAACAGTTGCAGGCGGTCGCCCCCTACCCGGTCGAGCCGATGGTGCGACTGGCCGACAGCAGCCATACGCTTGTCAAACATTATCTCGATATCGGTGCGCGGACGCTGTTGGTACCGATGATCGAAACGCTGGATCAGGCGCGTGCCGTTGTCGCCGCCACGCGCTATCCGCCATATGGCACGCGCGGTGTCGGTGCAGGTCTGGCGCGGGTCAGCCGCTGGAACCGCATCCCTGATTATCTTCACCATGCCGAGAAGGAAATCTGCCTGCTCCTTCAGGTTGAAAGCCGCGCAGGCCTCGCCCTGATTGAGGATATTGCCGCATTGGACGGTGTGCATGGTATCTTCGTAGGACCAGCGGACCTCGCCGCCGATATGGGCCATCTGGGCAATGCCGGTCACCCGGATGTCGTGACTGCGGTTGCCGATGCGATTGAACGAATTGTCGCCGCTGGATCAGCTGCAGGCGTAATGGCCTTGGTACGCGATCAAATCGACCATTACCGCCGCGCCGGGGCGAGCTTTCTGGCAGTGGCAACGGACGTTGCGATCCTGGCGCGCGGGGCAGAGGCGGCAATCCGCGCAATGCAGGACTAGAGTATCCGTGATGGTCAAGCGGGGAATTGGTGCCAAAGTCGGTCTGCTTTGAGCAGAGCATTTGCGGTGACGATGAGTTTTCGCATGACGGCTGTGATGGCAATTTTGACGGGTTTTCCGGCAGCGATGAGCTGCTGGTATTTGGCCTAGAGGTCTGGATTGAAGCGCGCGGCGACCAGGGCAGGCATGTATGCGCAGCTTCGCCAGACGATCAGTGCGACGGGTGCCATCATGGCATCGCCGTGCCACGAGTTCCGCGAAAATCCCGATGGCCGCTTTCAGGAAAATATCTTGGCAAGCGCCTATCAGCACCAGCGCGAGAAGAATGCCGAGACGACGCTTAATCGCATGAAGGCGCGGTCGATGGACGGCTATTGGGTGTTCCCTGCGCCTATCGGCTACAAGTTCGAGAAGGTCTAGGGCCATAGCAAGTTGATCGTGCGCGACGAGCCTTTGGCGTCACTCATTCAGGAAGGGCTGGAAGGCTTCGCCAGCGGTCGTTTCCAGACGCAGGCAGAGCTTATGCGCTATTTCGCATCGCGCTCCGACTATCCCGAAAAGCGCCGCCGCACCCTGACCATCGAACGCATCACCGAGATGCTGACGCGGGTTCTCTATGCGGGCTATATCACCATTCCCGATTGGGATTTGCATCTGGTTCCGGCCAAGCACAAGCCGCTGATCAGCTTCGATACCTATCGCCGCATTCAGGATCGCATCCATAGCGCGGCACGGGTGCCAGCCCGCAAAGACCTCAACCATGATTTTCCGCTGCGCCAGTTCATCCTTTGCGGCGGCTGCGGCAAGCCGCTGTCGGGTTGCTGGTCAACGAGTCGCAACGGTAGCCGCCATCCTTACTACCTGTTGTCAACGGCACAGTAATTTTCCCCGGAACGGACAAAGTAAAATTCCCCACTTTGCGGTTTGAGGTTCAGGAGCCGGGCATCGGTACACCTCCATCTTTTGGCGGTCGGCTGCGGCGACGAGCTTCTGTCGGCGCCGGCGGGGTGATCCGGGCGGTCGAGCGCACATGCTCGGGTAGTAGGTCTGCATGTCGCCTGAGGCGATAACTCGAGCCATCGATCTGGATGACGATGGCGTGATGCAACAGGCGGTCGAGCAGCGCGGTGGCGACGACGGGGCTGCCGAAGATTTCACCCCATTCGGCAAAGCCTCGGTTCGAGGTGAGGATCATCGCCCCTTTTTCATAGCGCGCATTGACCAG